>NZ_BAAASM010000005.1:0-48593 GCF_039532885.1 Streptomyces nogalater
CCTTGGGCAGCGTGTCGGTGTAGGGGCGCAGACGCCGTCCGGCGCCGGCCGCCAGCACAAGGCCGATCATGCGGTTTCTCCTTCATCGTGTACGGCGGGCGCCCCGGCGGACACCCAGAAGCGGACGCTCTCGACGAGCACCACCAGGGCGATGGCCACGGCGAGAACCGTGAGCGCGGCCTTGAACTGCGCGGCGGTGAGCACGGCGGCCAGGATGGCGACGAGCAGTGTCCGCCCCTCCTGCCCACCGATGACGCGCACCAGCCAGGCCGGGGACGCTCCGGCGTTGCCGCGGATGCGGTACACCGTGTCGTAGTGATGGTAGGCGACGGCCGCCACCAGCCCGAAAGCGGCGGGAAGGGCTCCGTTCACCCCCGCTTTACCGGCGAGGGCGAGGACCGTGCCGTACTCGGCGGCCCGGAACAGCGGGGGGACCAGCCAGTCCAGGGCGCCCTTGAGCGGGCGGGCCACGGCGAGGGCCGAGGTCAGGACGTACACCAGGGCCCCGGCCACCGGGAGGGCGCCGCCGAAGTCCGTGAGGGCCGAGCAGGCCACGACCGCCGCGCCGCCCAGCAGGGCGACCGCGGGCACGGCGAAGCCGGGCAGGCCGCGCCGGAACACCCGGCCGACCGCGTGCGCCAGCGGGCCGGAGTCGGCGAGGTCGGCGAGGGCCCGCGCGGCCCGGTCGGTGCGCCGGGCCCTGCGGGTCACCGAGCGCAGCACCCGGCCCGCCGTGGTGTACGCCGCGGCCAGGGCGCAGCCGACGAGCAGGGCGTAGAAGGTGATGCGCGGGGTGGTGACCGCGGTGAGGACCGCGATCATCGCCCAGCGCTCGCCGATCGGCAGCACGATCATGCGGCGCACCCAGACCGTCCAGCCGACGCTGTCGAGCTTGTCGGAGAGGGCGGCGGTGGGGCTGGTGTTGGCGGTGGCGTCGTGGTTGGCCTCGTTGAAGGAGAAGTCGACCACGTGCCGGCAGGTCTGCAGGACCATCGCGCCGAGGGCGAGCGCCCAGACGTCGTCGCCGCCGCGGGCCGCGCCGAGGGCGAGGCCCGCGTAGTAGGCGTATTCCTTGGCCCGGTCGAAGGTGGCGTCCAGCCAGGCGCCGAGGGTGGAGTACTTCAGCGCGTAGCGGGCGAGCTGGCCGTCGGTGCAGTCCAGTACGAAGGAGGCGATGAGCAGCACGCCGGCCGCGACGAAGCCGCCGCGGGTGCCGGTCGCCGCGCAGCCGGCCGCGATCAGCGCGGTGAGCAGCGAGGCCGTGGTGACCTGGTTCGGGGTCAGGCCGCGGCGGGCGCACCAGCGGGCGATGTAGCGCGAGTAGGGGCTGATGAAGAACGTGGTGAAGAAGCCGTCGCGGGACTTCACGGCCGACTTCAGGCGCACGGCCTCCTCGTCGACGGCGGCGACGGCCCGCCGGGCCTCGTCCAGCGCCCGCGGACCGTCCGGCACGGTGGCCACCAGGCTGCCCAGCTCGGGCCGGTGCACCGCGCCGCCGTCGTCTCCCAGGGCGGTGGCGACGCGGTCGGCGAGGCTGTCCGCGGCGGGCGCGGGGGCGCCGCCCCCGGTGGGGCGGGCGGCCGTACCGGCGTGCGCGGAGGCCGCGCGGGCCACGGCCCGGGTGAGGGCCTGCCGGGCGGCGGGCTGGGCGGTGACGGCGCCGGGTACGGCGGCGAGCGGGAAGCGCGGGTCGGTCAGGCCGAGGCGCAGGGCGTGCGGGTGGCCCACGAAGCGGGCGTCGACCAGGGCCACGCGCCGGTCGGCCGGCACGGCGGCGAGCAGGGTCTGCGCCTCGGCGGCGTCGGCGGCCACGCGCACGTCGAAGCCGAGGGACCGCAGATCGTTCTCCAGTGACGATCCGGGGACCGGCTGACCGGTGACGATGGCGGTCGACAACCGAACTCACTCCCTGGGTGCCGGCGCCCGGCGCCGGTCTGCTGCATGGTGGGGCGCCCCGGCCTGCGGCACCCGGGCGGCATGTCGGCAGAGGCTATCGGATGGGCCGGAGCCCGCGTTCACCGGCCGTTCACGGCCCGGCCCACCGGGGCTGACCCGGCCTTTGCCGCGATCATCATCGGTGATCCGGGGCCCCGCCCACAAACCCATGGAGCAGACCCGGGCAACCGGGACACCGGGCGATCGTGAGGCGGTTGGCCGGGACGCCGAGCGATCAGGACGCCGGGTGGACCGGCACGCCGGGTGACGGTGACGCCGGGCCGTTCCGCCGGGGGTGCCATGCGTCACGTCCATCGGGGTGTATCCGGAGACCGGTCGTGACGGGCGCCTCGCCGAGGAGGCTCCGCGGCGGAGGGCCACCGGTCAGCGGCGTGCTACGGCGAGTGAACCGGCAGCACGCTGACCTGCGCAGCGTTTCCGCAGGTCAAGGCACATGACAACGGTGTTCAGTGCCGCGTTGCCAATACCCCCCACCCGTAGTTCACTGGCCCTCCGGACAGGCGAACGGAAGGCGGTAGTCATGGGCGCAGGGCATGACCACGGGCATGCGCATTCCCACGCGCCGGCCCCGGGTACGGCCACGGCCGCGTACCGCGGCCGGCTGCGCGCCGCGCTGGGCATCACGCTCACGGTCATGGTCGTGGAGATCGTCGGCGGGCTGGCCGCGGACTCGCTCGCGCTGATCGCGGACGCGGCACACATGGCGACCGACGCGGTCGGCCTCGGCATGGCGCTGCTCGCGATCCACTTCGCGGGCCGCCCGCCGAGCACCAACCGCACCTTCGGCTACGCGCGCGCCGAGATCCTCGCGGCCCTGGCCAACTGTCTGCTGCTGCTCGGGGTCGGCGGATACGTCCTGTACGAGGCGGTCCAGCGGTTCGTCGAGCCCGCGCAGACCCGGGGCGGGCTGATGATCGTGTTCGGTCTGGTGGGCCTGGTCGCGAACTCCGTCTCGCTGGCGCTGCTCATGCGCGGGCAAAAGGAGAGCCTGAACGTGCGCGGCGCCTTCCTGGAGGTGGCCGCCGACGCGCTGGGCTCGGTGGCGGTACTGGTGTCGGCGGCCGTGATCCTGGCCACCGGCTGGCAGGCGGCGGACCCGGTCGCCTCCCTGGTCATCGGGCTGATGATCGTGCCGCGCACGCTGAAGCTGCTGCGCGAGACGCTGGACGTGCTGCTGGAGGCGGCCCCCAAGGGCGTCGACATGGCGCAGGTGCGGGCGCACATCCTGGCGCTGGACGGCGTGGAGGACGTGCACGACCTGCACGCCTGGACCATCACCTCGGGCATGCCGGTGCTGTCGGCGCACGTGGTGGTCAGCTCCGAGGTGCTGAACGCCATCGGGAACGAGAAGATGCTGCACGAACTCCAGGGCTGCCTGGGCGACCACTTCGACGTGGAGCACTGCACGTTCCAGCTGGAGCCGGGCGGGCACGCGGAGCACGAGGTACGGCTCTGCCACTGACGGCACGGGGGCCGGTCGCATCGCTCGGCGGCACCGCTCGGCCGGACCTCGCCGTACAGCCTTCCGGTCGCGTGCCTCGCCGTACAGCCTTCCGGTCGTGTGCCTCCCCCGTCCGGCACGCCCCGCCCTCCGGCGCATCCCGCCGTCCGCGTGCCCCGGCCGGTTTCCGGGGGCGGGCTGCGGGCACGATGGGCTACCGGGTCAGGTGCCCGGTGCCGCGCCGCGCGGAGACGCGGGGCGCGCCCGGGGCGCCGGACCCGTACGGCAGACTTGGGATGCTGGGACCGAAGCGAAGGATGCGTATGCCGATCACACCCGCCACCGCGACGCACGGCTCGTCGGAGGACACCGCAGAGGCGATCTTGCTGGAACTGGTCGACGAGAACGGTGTGACGATCGGCACCGAGGAGAAGCTCGCCGCCCATCAGCCGCCGGGGCGGCTGCACCGGGCGTTCTCGGTGTTCCTCTTCGACGAGCGGGGGCGGCTGCTGCTCCAGCAGCGGGCGCTCGGCAAGTACCACTCCCCCGGCGTGTGGTCCAACACCTGCTGCGGTCACCCGTACCCGGGCGAGGCGCCGTTCGCGGCGGCGGCCCGGCGCACCCACGAGGAGCTGGGCGTGTCGCCGTCGCTGCTCGCGGCGGCCGGCACGGTCCGCTACAACCACCCGGACCCCGCCTCGGGCCTGGTGGAGCAGGAGTACAACCACCTGTTCGTCGGCCTGGTGCAGGCGCCGCCCGCGCCGGACCCGGAGGAGGTCGGCGAGACCGTCTTCGTGACGCCGGACGAGCTGACCGAGCGGCACGCCCGGGACCCGTTCTCGGCCTGGTTCATGACCGTCCTGGACGCGGCCCGGCCGGCGATCAGGGAGCTGACGGGCCCGACCGCCGGCTGGTGACCCGGCCCGCTACGGCAGCGCCGGGGGCTTGAGCGGCAGGGCGGCCCAGATCACCTTGCCGCCGCTCGCCGTGTGCTCGACGTCGACCACCCCGCCGGCCTCCCGGGCCACCTCGCGGACCAGGAGCAGTCCCCGCCCGCCCGTCCGGCCGTGGTCGGCCTCCAGGGCGGTGGGGCGGTAGGGGTGGTTGTCCTCCACCGACACCCGCACCCACTCGGCCCCGACGGCCACCTCCACGGCGAGTACCGGCGACAGGAGCGCCGCGTGCCGCACCGCGTTGGTGACCAGTTCGGTGACGATCAGCAGCAGCCCGTGCACCAGGTCGTCGGAGGCCGGCACGCCCTGGCGCAGCAGCAGGTCCCGTACCGCGTGCCGGGCCTGCGGCACCGAGGCGTCCACCGCGGCCGCGGTGAACCGCCAGACGCCCTCGTACGGCAGCGGGCCCGGCGGCCGCTCGCCGCCCTCCGCCGGGCACGGACCGTCCCCGCGCCCGTGGTCGTCCATCGTCCGGTCGCCGTCCTCGCGCTCGATTGTCACCACACGTCGAGTGTTGGTAACGGTGCGCCGCCGTCCGGAGTCCTGAACACAAGTCGGCGGGTATCGAACGCTTTCTGACCGACCGCGCCTGACCTGGTCGCGGGCGGGACTGTTCCTGTTCTCCGGGCGCCGGTTCGCGAATTAGTCGGGTTGTACGGGTTTGCCCGGCGGTGCCGCCCGCTCCCTCCGGCGGTGCCACCCGCTCTCCCCCGCGGCGCCCCGCTGCGCCTCCGCTACGATCCGCCGCATGGACCCCCAGCTGTCCCCTCACGTCGCCGACTCCGTCGCCACCGTGGTGATCCGTCATCCCGCCAAGCGCAACGCCATGACGGCGGCGATGTGGCGGGCCCTGCCCCCGCTGCTGGACACCCTCGCGGCCGACCCGGACGTGCGGGCGCTGGTGCTGACCGGCGAGGGCGGCACCTTCTGCGCGGGCGCCGACATCTCCACGCTCCAGGGCTCGCCGGAGGAGGCACAGCATCTCGCGGTGGCGGCCGAGGAGGCCCTGGCCGCGTTCCCCAAGCCGACCGTCGCCGCGGTGCGCGGGCACTGTGTGGGCGGCGGGACACAGCTGGCGGCGGCCTGCGATCTGCGGCTGGCGGAGGAAGGGGCGCTGTTCGGGGTGACCCCGGCGCGGCTCGGCATCGTCTACCCGGCCTCTTCCACCCGCCGGCTGGTGTCCCTGGTCGGCCCCGCCACCGCCAAGTACCTGCTGTTCACGGCCGAGTTGATCGACGCCGGGCGGGCACTGCGCACCGGCCTGGTGGACGAGGTGCTGCCCGAGGGGGAACTGGACAAGCGGACCGCGGAGCTGACCCGGGTCCTGGTGTCGCGCTCGCAGCTCACCCAGGCCGCCGCCAAGGAGTTCGCGGCCGGCCGCACCGACCGGGACGCTCACTGGGCGGCGCGGGCGCGCGGGAGCGGCGATACGGCGGAGGGGGTCGCCGCGTTCCTGGAGCGCAGGCAGCCGCGCTTCACCTGGACGACGTCCGGATCCGGCTGAGGGGCCGCCGCGGACGTCCGGTCCCGGGTCCGCGGGCCGTTGCCACCCGGCCGTGCCTCACGGCCGTGGCTCCCTCCCCGGGGGCTCGTTCGCCCCTCCCCTGGTTTCCCGGGCCGTTGCGAGGTACCCGGTGTGCGGAGTTCCCCGACGAGAGGAGACCGTGCCGTGTTCCGTGCCCTCGCAGACGTACTGCGGCAGATCGGCGGAGCCGTCGCGACGGTGGTCACGCTGCCGTTCCGGGCGCTCGCCCGGCTGTTCGGCGGAGCCTCGTCCACCGCGCGCGGCAGCCGGGCCTGACACACCCGGGCCCGGCGCCCCGCCGGGCACCGCCCTTGATCCCCGGTTGTCGGTGCCACCTGCCACAATTGCCGCGCAACCTCAGTGGAGAAGGCGGTACGGCATCGTGACCACACCCGGGTCCCTCGGAGCAGGGTCCATCGAAGGCAGGATCGCCGAGGAACTCGGCGTACGGGAGCGGCAGGTCAAGGCCGCGGTGGAGCTGCTGGACAGCGGCTCGACGGTGCCCTTCATCGCGCGCTACCGCAAGGAAGCGACCGAGATGCTCGACGACGCGCAGCTGCGCACCATCGAGGAGCGGCTGCGCTATCTGCGGGAGCTGGAGGACCGGCGGACCGCGGTCCTGGAGTCGGTGCGGGAGCAGGGCAAACTCACCGGGGAACTGGAGGCGCGGATCCGCGGCGCCGAGACCAAGGCGCGGCTGGAGGACATCTACCTGCCGTACAAGCCCAAGCGGCGCACCAAGGCGCAGATCGCGCGCGAGGCGGGTCTGGAACCGCTCGCGGACGGGCTGCTGGCCGATCCGACGGCGGAACCGCGGGCCGCGGCCGCCGCGTTCGTGGACGCCGGCAAGGGCGTGGCCGATCCGCAGGCCGCGCTGGAGGGTGCCCGCGCGATCCTGACCGAGCGGTTCGCCGAGGACGCCGACCTGATCGGCGAGTTGCGCGAGCGCATGTGGGTGCGCGGGCGGCTCGCCTCGAAGGTGCGCGAGGGCAAGGAGGAGGCGGGCGCCAAGTTCGCCGATTACTTCGACTTCGCCGAGCCGTTCACCGAGCTGCCCTCGCACCGGATCCTGGCAATGCTGCGCGGGGAGAAGGAGGAGGTCCTCGACCTCGTCCTGGAACCGGAGGAGCCCACCGAGGGACCGTCGTCGTACGAGGGCGTCATCGCGTCGCGGTTCGGGATCGCCGACCGGGGCCGCCCGGCCGACAAGTGGCTGACGGACACGGTCCGCTGGGCCTGGCGCACCCGTGTCCTGGTCCACCTGGGCATCGATCTGCGGCTCAGGCTGCGCACGGCCGCCGAGGACGAGGCGGTGAACGTGTTCGCGGCGAACCTGCGGGACCTGCTGCTGGCCGCTCCGGCCGGCACCCGCGCCACGCTCGGCCTCGACCCGGGTTTCCGTACGGGGGTGAAGGTCGCCGTGGTCGACGCCACCGGCAAGGTCGTCGCCACGGACGTGATCTACCCGCATGTGCCGGCCAACAAGTGGGACCAGGCGATCGCCACGCTGGCACGGCTGGCGAAGGAGCACGCGGTCGAGCTGGTCGCGATCGGCAACGGCACGGCCTCCCGCGAGACCGACAAGCTTGCCGGTGAACTCATCGCCAGGCACCCGGAGCTGAAGCTCACCAAGGTGATGGTGTCCGAGGCGGGCGCGTCGGTGTACTCGGCGTCGCAGTACGCCTCGCGGGAGCTGCCCGGCCTGGACGTGTCGCTGCGGGGCGCGGTGTCCATCGCTCGGCGGCTGCAGGACCCGCTGGCCGAGCTGGTGAAGATCGACCCGAAGTCCATCGGTGTCGGCCAGTACCAGCACGACCTGTCCGAGGCGAAGTTGTCCCGCTCGCTGGACGCGGTCGTCGAGGACTGTGTGAACGGCGTCGGCGTGGACGTCAACACCGCGAGCGTGCCGCTGCTGTCGCGCGTGTCGGGCATCTCCGCGGGGCTGGCCGAGAACATCGTGGCGCACCGGGACGCCAACGGTCCCTTCACCTCCCGCGCGGAGCTGAAGAAGGTGGCGCGGCTCGGTCCGAAGGCGTACGAGCAGTGCGCGGGCTTCCTGCGCATCCGGGGCGGCACGGACCCGCTGGACGCCTCCAGCGTGCACCCGGAGGCATACCCGGTGGTGCGCCGCATGGTGAAGACCACGGGCCGGGAAGTGGCGTCCCTCATCGGCAACACGGGGGTGCTGCGCTCGCTCAGGCCGGCCGACTTCGTGGACGACACCTTCGGTCTGCCGACCGTCACCGACATCCTCAAGGAGCTGGAGAAGCCGGGCCGCGACCCGCGTCCGGCCTTCAAGACGGCCACCTTCAAGGAGGGCGTGGAGAAGATCTCCGACCTGTCCACCGGGATGGTCCTGGAGGGCGTGGTGACGAACGTGGCGGCGTTCGGCGCGTTCGTGGACATCGGCGTCCATCAGGACGGCCTGGTGCACGTGTCGGCCATGTCCAAGTCGTTCGTGAAGGACCCGCGCGATGTCGTCAAGCCCGGTGACATCGTCAAGGTGAAGGTCCTGGACGTGGACATCCCGCGCAAGCGGATCGCCCTGACCTTGCGGCTGGACGACGAGGCGGCCCCGCAGGAACAGGGCGGCGGCCGGCCTCAGCGCGGCGGTGCCCGCCCGCCCCAGCAGCGGCAGGGCGGTGGCCAGGGACAGGGCCGACGGCAGGACGGCGGCCAGGGGCAGCGGCAGGGCGGTGGCCAGGACCGGCGGCAGGGCCGGGGCGGTGGCGACCGGGGCGGCCGCCAGGCTCCGGCCCCCGCGAACAGCGCGATGGCGGACGCCCTGCGCCGCGCGGGACTGCTGGACCCGAAGAAGCGCTGATACGACGACTCCGGGGCCGGGCGGTGGCTCCGTCCGGCCCCGGATAATCCGTGGACAAGGATCATCCGATCGTCAGACTCGTCCCATGACAGGATCAGATCCCAAAGCCGACCTTCAGGTGTACCTCCAGGACGCGCGCGATGTGCTGCTCTGGAAGCTCGACGGCCTCGCGGAGTACGACATCCGCCGCCCGCTGACGCCCACCGGCACCAATCTGCTCGGCCTGGTCAAGCACCTGGCCGGGGCCGAGGCCCTGTACTTCGGCGCGACCTTCGGCCGGCCCTTCGCCGGGACGCCCTTGTGGGTGACGGGCGACGCCGCACCGGACTCGGACCTGTGGGCGCGGGCCGACGAGACCCGCGAGGAGATCACCGAGCGGTACCGGCGGGCCTGCGCGCACGCGGACGAGACCATCGCGGCGCTTCCCCTGGACGCGGTCGGCCGGGTGCCGGGCGCGCCCGGGGAGATCACGCTGCACCGGACGCTGACCCACATGGTCGCCGAGACCCAGCGGCACGCCGGTCACGCCGACATCGTGCGCGAGCTGATCGACGGGGCCGTGGGCCAGCGGCCGGACGGTCTCAACGTCGCGCCCCACGACCCGGACCACTACGGCCGGGTCGAACGAGCGGCCAAGGAAGCGGCGGCGGGCGGCCGTTAGCGCTCCGTCACCTTGCCGTCGGCCACCTCCAGGCGCCGGGTCACCCGGACCGCGTCCAGCATGCGCCGGTCGTGGGTGACCAGCAGCAGGGTCCCCTCGTACGCGTCGAGGGCCGACTCCAGCTGCTCGATGGCGGGCAGGTCCAGGTGGTTCGTGGGCTCGTCCAGGACCAGGAGGTTGACGCCGCGGCCCTGGAGCAGGGCGAGGGCGGCGCGGGTGCGTTCGCCCGGCGAGAGGGTCTCGGCGGGCCGCAGGACGTGGTCCGACTTCAGGCCGAACTTGGCCAGCAGGGTGCGGACCTCCACCGGCTCGGTGTCGGGCACGGCCGCGCGGAACGCGTCCAGCAGGGTCTCGGGGCCGTGGAACAGCCGCCGGGCCTGGTCGACCTCGCCGACCAGCACTCCGGAGCCGAGCGCCGCGTGCCCCGCATCGAGCGGGATCCGGCCGAGCAGGGCGCCGAGCAGGGTGGACTTGCCCGCGCCGTTGGCGCCCGTCACCGCGATCCGGTCCGCCCAGTCGACCTGGAGCGACACCGGTCCGAAGGTGAAGCCGTCGCGCCGTACCTCGGCGTCCCGCAGGGTGGCCACGACCGCGCCCGACCGCGGGGCGGAGGCGATCTCCATGTGCAGCTCCCACTCCTTGCGGGGCTCCTCGACCACCTCCAGACGCTCGATCATGCGCTGGGTCTGCCGGGCCTTGGCGGCCTGCTTCTCGCTGGCCTCGCTGCGGAACTTGCGGCCGATCTTGTCGTTGTCGCCGCCCGCCTTGCGGCGCGCGTTCTTCACGCCCTTGTCCATCCAGGTCCGCTGCATCTGGGCGCGGTCCTGGAGGGCGGCCTTCTTGTCGGCGTACTCCTCGTACTCGTCGCGGGCGTGCCGGCGGGCCACCTCGCGCTCCTCCAGGTAGGCCGCGTAGCCGCCGCCGTACAGGTTGATCTCCCGCTGGGCGAGGTCGAGTTCGAGGACCTTGGTGACCGTGCGGGTGAGGAACTCGCGGTCGTGGCTGACGACGACCGTGCCCGCGCGCAGTCCGGTGACGAACCGTTCCAGGCGCTCCAGGCCGTCCAGGTCGAGGTCGTTGGTGGGCTCGTCCAGGAGGAAGACGTCGTAGCGGGACAGCAGCAGGGAGGCGAGGCCGGCGCGGGCCGCCTGGCCGCCGGACAGGGCGGTCATCGGCTGCTCCAGGTCCACCGCCAGGCCGAGGGAGTCGGCGACCTCCTCCGCGCGTTCCTCCAGGTCGGCGCCGCCGAGGCCGAGCCAGCGCTCCAGGGCGGTGGCGTAGGCGTCGTCGGCGCCCGGCGCGCCGTCGACCAGCGCCTGGGTGGCCTCGTCCATGGCCCGCTGGGCGGCGGCGACACCGGTACGGCGGGCCAGGAACTCCCGGACGGTCTCGCCCGGCCGGCGCTCCGGCTCCTGCGGCAGATGGCCGACGGTCGCGCCCGGCGGGGACAGCCTCAGTTCACCCTGCTCGGGCTGGGTGAGTCCGGCGAGCATCCGCAGCAGGGTGGACTTGCCCGCGCCGTTGGCGCCGACCAGCCCGATCACATCGCCGGGCGCGACGACCAGGTCCAGCCCGGAGAACAGGGGCCGGTCACCGTGTCCGGCGGCGAGATTCTTGGCAACGAGGGTGGCAGTCATCAGGACGCCGATCCTAACGGCGGCCCGCACCCGCCCCCGCCCCCGCGGTCCTGGGCCGGACCGAGGGGCCTGCGGTCCCGGGCTGGGCCGAGGGGCCTATCGTCCTGGCGTGGACACTGAGCCGAGTGACGAAGTGATCGTGGTCGGAGGCGGGGTCGCCGGGCTGACGACGGCCGTGCTGCTGGCCGAGTCCGGGCGACGGGTACGGGTGTGGGCGCGGGAGCCGGCCGAGCGGACCACCTCGGCGGTCGCCGGCGGCCTGTGGTGGCCGTACCGCATCGAACCCCGGCCGCTGGTCGGGGCGTGGGCCCTGGAATCCCTGCGCGTCTACCAGGAACTGGCGGCACGGCCGGAGGAAACCGGGGTACGCCTGGTGGACGGCGTCCACCACGGGGCCCGGCTCGCGGAGCTGGACGCTTGGGCGGGCCGGGTGGCGGGACTGCGGGCGGTGGCCGGAGGGCTGGCGGCACGGCTGCCGGTGGCCGACATGCCGGTGCATCTCGCGTGGCTGCGGCGGCGGCTGGAGCGGGCGGGGGGCACGGTGGAACTCCGTGAGGTGACCGACCTGGCGGCCGTGCCCGCCGCCGTGGTGGTCAACTGCGCGGGGCTCGGCGCCCGTCGGCTGGTGCCGGACCCCGCGGTGCGTCCGGTGCGCGGGCAGCTGGTCGTGGTGGAGAACCCGGGCGTCACGGAATGGTTCACCGCCGTCGACGACTCCTCGGCCGCGTCCACGTATGTCATCCCGCAGCCGGACCGGCTCCTGCTGGGCGGTACGGCCGAGGAGGACGACTGGAACCTGGAGCCGGACCCCAGGGCCGCCTCGGCGATCGTCGCCCGCTGCGCGTCGGTCCAGCCCGAAGTCGCCGGCGCCCGGATCCTCGCCCACCGGGTGGGCCTGCGCCCGGCCCGGCCGGCGGTACGCCTGGAGCGACAGCTCCTGCCGGACGGACGCGTCCTGGTCCACAACTACGGCCACGGCGGCGCCGGCGTCACGGTGGCGTGGGGCTGCGCACGGGAAGCGGCCGGGCTGGCGTCTCCCACCCCCTGAGCGCTCGCTACGGGCAGTGAGCGGGAGGGTTTCCCGACCGACCGGAACGAGCGGCCGACGGAAGCGGGCCGGACGTTTCGACCGGCCGACCGGGCGTGAGCGGGGCCCGGTGGTCCGGTGGGAGCGAGAGGCGACGGTCCGACTGGGCGTAACCCGAGGCCGACGGTTCGGCTGAGCGGGGGCGAGGGCCGACGGCTCGACCGGGCGCGAGCGAGGGCCGGCGGTACAGCCGAGCGGAAACGGGGCCGGCGTTTCGAGCGAGCCGGGCGGCAACTCCCCAGGGGCGCGGGGAACTGCGCGCCCGACCCACGACAACCCGCACCCGAACACGACGACCAGCCACCCACCCCACAACCACCCGCACCCGAACAACGACCCGCTACCCGCCCCCAGGTCCCCGAATCGTCAGTCGGCCGGCAGGTGCGGACCGGATCGCGGCGCCCCCACCCCCTCCCGCACCACCGGCGCGGGAACCCCCGCCCCGCCGGACGTGGCCCGGGCGAACGCGTCCGCCCCGCCCACCAGCGGCACCTTCGCCGTCGTACGGGACAGGTCCACGGTGAGTGTCGGCCGGGTGGACGGCGGTTCGACGAGGTACTCGTCCGTGCCCGCGACGATCAGCGCCAGCCGGTGCCCCGCGGGTACGACATGGTCGGTGGCCCCGAGCCGGAGGGTCATCGTGTAGGCCTTGCCCGGGGTGAGCGGGACGCCCTTCGCCGCCGAGGCGTGGTGTCCGAGGTCGGCCCAGCCGCGGCTGACCACCGTGTAGCCGACGGCCGCGGTCTTGGCCCGGGTCTCCTTGTAGCAGGCGCTGTCCCCGGCCGTGCTCTCCCCCCAGCAGGTGCGCTCGGCGAGGGTGGAGATGCCCTCGGCGGGGTCGGCGTAGTCGCGGATGGTGTCCGGACCGAGGTCGACCAGGACGGCGGACAGGTGGGCGGAGGACGTGGACGGGGTGGCGGTGACCGTCACCTCGGGGGATCCGGCCAGGCGGAGCGCGCGGGAGAGGGGCGCGGTGACGAAACCCGCCTTCTCGGGCGTGGCCACGGTGGCGTGGGCGGCCCAGTCGGTCTCGCTCAGCCGCGGGTCGTCCGTGAAGACCGCGGTGCCGTGGGCCCGGTGCGAGCCGAGCGTGCCGACGCCCGCCTGGCGGCCCGGGGCCGGGTGCAGCACGGTGGCGCGGGTACCGGCCGGGGGCCACACGGGGGTGGTGGCCCACTGGTCGGGGTGGTGTTCGACGTCGGCCATCGGCTCACGGTCGATGCCGTTGTCGTAGCCGAGGAGTTCGTGGTCGAACCAGCGGTGCAGGGTGTCCACCCAGGCGCCGCGCCGGAAGTCGAACGGGTCGACGTGTCCGGTCTGGGACAGCCAGATCTTGCGCCGGACGCCGTGCCGGGCGAGGGCGTCCCACCATGGACCCAGGTGCTGGGTGCGGACGTTGAGGTCCTGTGTGCCGTGCACCGCGAAGACGCTCGCCCGGACCCTGGCCGCGTCCTTGACGTAGTCCCGCTCGGTCCACAGCGGGGTCCAGTCGCCGTTGCGCGGACTGCCCTCCGCCAGTCTGCGCTGTACGGCCGCGCAGTGGGCGCGCGCGCCGGCGCTCTCGACGCGGTCGGCGAGCCGGTCGGGGCCGCCGTCGTAGAGCGGGGCGCCCTGGGCGAAGTAGTAGTCGTACCAGGAGGAGATGGCGCTGATCGGGACGATGGTCTTCAGCCCCTTGACGCCGGTGGCCGCGACGCCGTTGGCGACGGTGCCGTCCCAGCTCTTGCCGATCATGCCGGTGCGGCCGTTGGTCCAGCCGGCCCGTACCGGGGTGCCGCCGGTGCGGCTCGTGTAGGCCGTGGCGCGGCCGTTCAGCCAGTCGATCACGGCCTTCGCGGACCCGATGTCGGAGGGGCCGCCGATGTCCACGCAGCCGTCGGAGCGGTTGGTGCCGGCGAGGTCGACGCCGACGAAGGCATAGCCGCGCGGTACGAAGAAGTTGTCGTAGAACAGCGGCATCCGGTCGACGCGGCCCTGGGCGTCGTACGTCTTGAGCTGGCTCTCGTTGCCCCGCCCGCAGCAGGAGTAGTAGGGGCTGGCCTCCATGACGACCGGCACCTTGCGGCCCTGCCGGGCGGGTTCTGCGGGCCGGACGATATCGGCGGCGACGCGGTCGTTCCTCCCGTCGCCGTCCTCGTCGGACCCGGTGTCCACCCATACGGACTCGCGGATCGCCTGGGCGTAGGAGTAGACGGGGGTGCTCTCGCGGGGTACGGGCCGGGCGCCGGCCGGGGCGGGGAGGAGGGCCGTCAGGGTGGTGGCGGCGGCGATGACGAGCGTTCTGCGGATCGCGGAGCGCGTGCGTGTCGGCATGCGCGGACGGTACTCCGGTCGACTCCCCGGAGAAAGAGGACTCTCCGGGCCGCGTGACGGCTGAATGGCGATCATGTGACAGCGGGTGCCATGGACAGGGCAGGGGCCACAGGAAATGAATAGGCTGCGGAACAGAGCCTTTCCGACTGGACCCGTGGTCCTGACGACTTGGAGCTGACGTGCACCGCAGAATCATCGCGCCGGGCGCATTGGCGGCGGCCTCCGTCCTGCTGGCGATCCCGGCATCGGCCGCGAGTTACACCCCTGGCGCACCGGGCATCGGCGACCCCTACTACCCGTACTACGGCAATGGCGGCTACGACGTCTCCCATTACGACCTGAGGCTGCAATACCAGCCGAAGACGGACGAGTTGCAGGGCACGGCGACGATCCTGGCGAAGACCACCCAGGACCTGTCCCGCTTCGACCTGGACTTCCTGCTGGACGTGAGCGAGGTGCGGGTCAACGGCACCAGGGCCGCCTTCACCACCTCCGGCGAGCACGAGCTGGTCGTCACCCCGAAGACCCCGCTGCCCAAGGGCACGCCGGTCACGATCGTGGTCCGCTATCACGGGGTGCCGTCGGCCAAGAGCGCCTACGGCTTCACCTCCTGGCACCGCACCCCCGACGGCGGGGTGGCCGCCAACGAGCCCGAGGCCGCCTGGTGGTGGTTCCCGAGCAACGACCACCCGACCGACAAGGCCACCTACGACGTGTCGGTGTCCGTCCCGGACGGCACCCAGGCCATCTCCAACGGCACGCTCCAGTCGACCAGTTCGAGGCTGGGCTGGACCCGCTACAACTGGCGGCAGAACAAGCCGCAGGCCACCTATCTGGCCACGCTCGGGCTGGGCCGGTTCGACATCACCACCAGCACCTCCGACGGCGGGGTGCCCGTCGTCAACGCCTACAGCAAGGACCTCGGCGACCACGAGGGCGCCGCGCGGGCCAGCGTGGAGCGCACCGGGGAGATCGTCGACTGGCTGAGCGACTACTTCGGGCCGTACCCGTTCTCCTCGGCCGGCGGCTACGTCCCGAACACCACCACCGGGTACGCGCTGGAGACGCAGTCCCGCGTCTACTACAGCCCGCGGCAGTTCGCGAACGGCACCAACACCTCCCTTGTCGTGCACGAGCTGGCCCACCAGTGGTACGGCGACTACGTGTCGGTCAAGGGCTGGAAGGACATCTGGATCAACGAGGGCTTCGCCCGGTACGCGCAGTGGCTGTGGTCCGAGCACGAGGGCGAGGGCACCACGCAGGAGCTGGCCGACTACGTGTACGCCTCGCACCCGGCCGACGACGCGTTCTGGACGATCGCGCCGGGCGACCCCGGTCCGGACCACCAGTTCGCCGGTGCCGTCTACGACCGGGGTGCCCTCGCCATCCAGGCGCTGCGCAACGAGATCGGCGACGACGCGTTCTTCGCGATCCTGAAGGGCTGGCCGAAGGAGCACGCCTACGGCAACGCCTCGGTGGCCGACTTCCAGCGGTACGCCGAGCGGGTGTCCGGCAAGCCGCTGGCCGCGCTGTTCGACACCTGGCTGTTCCAGCCGTCGAAGCCGGTCGCGCCGTCGGCCCGCGCCCTGGTGAAGACGGGTACGGCGGTGGCGCAGCCGAAGTCGTGGAAGAAGATCGAGGCGACGAACGAGGTGCACCAGCACTGAGCGGGCTCCGGGGCTCGGGTACCGGAGCCTCGGGGGCTCGGTTCCCGGTGCCTCAGAGGGTCGGTGCGGTCGCCCGTCGCAGCAGTTCCTCCCGGTCTATCGCGTCCGCGCGGTCGGCCGGGACGGTGCAGGCGTGGGCGCCCGCGATCGCGCCGTACCGGGCGCAGCGCTCGGGTGGCTCGCCGGCGAGCCGGCCGTAGAGGAACGCGGCGGCGAAGGCGTCGCCCGCGCCGTTGGAGTCCACCACGGGCGCGGGCGGCTCCGCCGTCGGTATCCGGGTCAGGGCGCCGTCGGCGAGCAGGTACGCGCCCTCGGCGCCGGCGGTGGCGACGACGGTCCCGGCACGGCCGCGCTCGGCGATGCGCCGCATGGTCCGCTCGGGGTCGGCGAGGGCGGCGGCCGACAGGAAGACGATGTCGGCCGCGTACGCGAACGGCTCGTGGTACGGGTTCTCGCCGTCCCAGTCGTGCAGGTCCGTGGAGAGCGGCACGCCGGTCTCCCGGAGCACGGGCAGGGCGTGGGCGCCGGGCTGGGTGATGGTCACGTGCACATGCCGGCTCGTGGCGGCCAGCGCCCGCAGGGTGGCCTCGGGGAAGCGGTCACCGGGGTGGGCGCGGGTGGTGTCGTACAGCGACAGGCGGCGGCCGTCCGGGCCGACGAGGTTGACCGCCCGCTTGGTCCCGGCCGGCTGCGGCAGCGCGGTGAGGGCGATCCCGTGCTCGCGGTGCAGGGCGCGGACGAGGTCGCCCTCGGGGTCGTCGCCGAGGAAGTCGAGATGGTGGGTGCGCAGGCCCAGGGCAGCCAGCCCGAGGGCGACGAAGTCACCGGTCTGTCCGGCGCGGGTGCGGATCCCCGAGTCGATCATGTAGCTGTCGGCGTACGGCAGCGGCAGCTCGGGGACCCGGACGATCGTGTCCACCCCGGCCCCGCCCAGCACCAGCACCTCGCCGATGTCCGTCGCTGCGGTCATGCCCCGCCCTCCCCGTGGTCGTACACCGTCACGGCGATGCCCCGTGCCGCCGGCCGGCCGGCGACGAGCGGCTCTGTGCGGGACCACTTCCCGCCCGCCAGACCGCAGCCTATCCGGGGCATGGGCACGGACGCGCCGAGCCGGAGCACGTCGTCGGCGAGGCGGGCGAGGGCGGTGTCGATGGCTGCGATCACCTTGGCGTCCTTGGCGGACGGCACGGTGGCGTCACCCCGGACGTACGCGATCTCCGACATGACGACACCGTAGGCGATGCCACTGACAGTGGCGCCGAGCCGCTACTTCTGCGGCTCCGACGAGGCCAGAGCGGCGTCCTTGGCCACTTGACGGCGGATGCCGAACCAGCCGACGACCAGCATGACGGCGATCAGCGGGATCAGCAGCAGGGTCTTGCGGCCGACCTCCTCGTCGTTCCACATCATGCCGAGGCAGACCAGCAGGAACACGACGGTGGCGATCTCGGTGACCGGGCTGAACTTCAGCTGGAAGTGCGGCCGGGTGACCAGGCCGGCACGGGCGCGGCGGACGAAGATCGCGTGGCAGATCATGATGATCACCCAGGTGCTGATGATGCCGAGCGAGGCGACGTTCAGCACGATCTCGAAGGCCTTGCTGGGCACCAGGTAGTTCAGGACGACGCCGAGCACACAGACCGCGCAGGTCAGCAGGATGCCGCCGTAGGGCACCTGGCTGCGGCTCATCACGCGGGTGAACTTCGGCGCCGAGCCGGCCATGGCCATCGAGCGCAGGATGCGGCCGGTGGAGTACAGGCCGGAGTTCAGCGAGGACATGGCCGCGGTCAGCACGACCAGGTTCATCACGTCACCGGCCGCCGGAACGCCGATCTTGGACAGCACGGTCACGAACGGGCTCTGGTCGGCGGAGTACACCGAACCGGGCAGCAGCAGGGCGAGCAGCACGACCGAGCCGACGTAGAACAGGCCCACCCGCCACATGATCGAGTTCACCGCGCGCGGGACGACCTTCTCCGGCTCGGCGGTCTCGCCGGCGGCCACGCCGACCAGCTCCAGCGCGGCGTAGGCGAAGATCACGCCCTGCATGACCAGGACGACCGGCATCACACCGTGCGGGAAGACACCGCCGTGGTCGGTGATGACGCTCAGGCCCGGCTTGCTGCCGCCGACGTCGTGCTGGGTGGCCAGCAGGAAGATGCCGATCAGCATGAAGGCCACGAGGGTGGCGACCTTGATGATCGCGAACCAGAACTCCATCTCGCCGAAGATCTTCACCGAGATCAGGTTCACGGTGAGGACGACGGCGAGGGCGATCAGCGCCAGCACCCACTGGGGTATGGAGGTGAACATGCTCCAGTAGTGCGTGTAGAGCGCGATCGCGGTGATGTCCGCGATGCCGGTGGTCGACCAGTTCAGGAAGTACATCCAGCCGGCGACATAGGCGCCCTTCTCGCCGAGGAACTCGCGCGCGTACGACACGAAGGACCCGGAGGACGGGCGGTACAGGACCAGCTCGCCCAGGGCCCGCACGACGAAGAAGGCGAAGACACCGCAGACCAGGTAGGCCAGGGCGAGTGCCGGACCGGCGTTGTGCAGGCGGCCGCCGGCGCCCAGGAAGAGGCCGGTGCCGATGGCGCCGCCGATGGCGATCATGTTGACGTGGCGGGCCTTGAGGTCCTTGCTGTATCCGGCGTCGCCCGCGTCCGCGGGCGTCTGGGCCACCTGGGGGTGGGTGGTGGCCTGTGCCGATTGCACGGCGTCCTTGCTCACGGGTGGTTTCACTTCCTGGTGCGCCCGGGCCTCATGGGTCCGGGGTTCGTGCAGGTCTTGGCCCGCACCACCCTTTTCGCGGCACAGACCAAGGCAGCAGCTTCCCAGACACACCGGCGATAGGCGGTGATCCACGTCACAGAGCGGAACTTCTCACACCTCCGGCCGGGGCGCCCCACGGGTTTCACACCTTTGGTGAGACAGCGATACTGCTGTACATGACGACCGACACCGGGGAGCCCACCCTGACGATCGACGAGCTGGCCGCGCGGGCGGGCGTCACGGTCCGCACGGTCCGCTTCTACGGCACCAAGGGGCTGCTGCCGCCGCCGGTGATCGGGCCGCGTCGGGTGGGCCACTACGGCCGCGAGCACCTGGCCCGGCTGGCGCTGATCGAGGAGATGCAGCACCAGGGCATGACGCTCGCCGCGATCGAGCGGCATCTGCGGCAGCTGCCGGCCGATCTCGGCCCGCACGATCTGGCGATCCACCGGGCCGTGGTCGCCTCCTGGGCGCCGGACACCGTGGAGACCGTCTCCCGTGCGGAGCTGGAGCGGCGGGCGGGGCGGCGGCTGGCCGGGGCGGACCTGGACCGGCTGGCCGCGATGAACGTGGTGACACGGGAGGGGGAGTCCTTCCGTGTGGACGGCGGTCTGCTGCGGCTCGCGGTGCAGTTGCTGGACGTGCCGCTGGCGCAGGAGACGATCCTGGCCGCGCGGACCGTTCTGACCGGCCACGCGCGGGCGGCGGCGCACGAGCTGTCGGATCTGCTGCGCGAGGCGGTGGCCGAACGCGACACCCGGGATGTGAGGTCCCTGTCGGCCCATATGCACCCCCTCGTGGTCCAGGCGCTGCTCACCACCTTCCAGCGGTCGCTGCGGGAGGAGCTGCGCCGGTGGCTGGACGGGACGGACCGCCCGGCGGGAGGGGGCGGCGCGGACAAGGCCGCGGACCCGGGCGGCCCCGGCGAAGCGGACGGCGGGGCCTGGGCGGACGGCATGGACGGCGCGGACGGCGCGGCGGCCCCGGGGGCGGAGTCCCGGGGCACGCCGTCCGGGTGAACCGGCTCAGCGGGCGTCGGTGAAGGTCTCCCCCTTCTCCGCCTTCGCCACGAGCAGCGCGGGCGGGGTGAACCGGTCGCCGTAGCGCTCGGCCAGCTCGCGCGCGCGGGCCACGAAGCCGGCCGGGCCCCCTTCGTAGCCGTTGATGTACTGGAGCACACCGCCGGTCCAGCCGGGGAAGCCGATGCCGAGGATGGAGCCGATGTTGGCGTCGGCGACCGAGGTCAGGACGCCCTCCTCCAGCAGGCGTACGGTGTCGAGCGCCTCGGCGAAGAGCATGCGCTCCTGCATGTCCCGGAACGGGATCTCGTGGCCGGGCCTGGTGAAGTGCTCGCGCAGCCCCGGCCACAGCCCGGCCCGCTTGCCGTCCTCGGTGTAGTCGTAGAAGCCGGCGCCGCCACTGCGGCCGGTGCGGCCGAACTCGTCCACCATGCGGTCGACGACCGCCTCGGCCGGGTGCGCGGTCCAGGTGCCGCCGGCCTCCTCCACGGCCCGCCTGGTCTCGCCGCGGATCTTGCGCGGGAGGGTGAGGGTCAGCTCGTCCATGAGGGAGAGCACCTTGGCGGGGTAGCCGGCCTGGGCGGCGGCCTGTTCCACGGAGGCGGGCTCGATGCCCTCGCCGACCATGGCGACGCCCTCGTTGATGAAGTGGCCGATCACCCGGGAGGTGAAGAAGCCGCGCGAGTCGTTGACGACGATCGGGGTCTTGTTGATCTGCCGGACCAGGTCGAAGGCGCGCGCGAGCGCCTCCTCGCCGGTGCGCTCGCCCTTGATGATCTCGACCAGCGGCATCTTGTCGACCGGTGAGAAGAAGTGCAGCCCGATGAAGTCGGCCTGGCGCTCGACACCCTCGGCGAGCGTGGTGATCGGCAGGGTGGAGGTGTTGGAGCACAGCAGCGCGTCGGGGGCGACGACCGACTCGATCTCCTGGAACACCTTGTGCTTCAGGGCGGTGTCCTCGAACACGGCCTCGATGACCGCGTCACAGCCCGCGAGGTCGGCCGTCTCCGCGGTGGGGGTGATCCGGGCGAGCAGCGCGTCGGCCTTCTCCTGGCTGGTGCGGCCCTTGGCGACGGCCTTGGCGCACAGCTTCTCCGAATACGCCTTGCCCTTGGCCGCGGCTTCGGCGGAGACGTCCTTGAGGACGACGTCGATGCCCGCGCGGGCGCACGCGTAGGCGATGCCGGCGCCCATCATGCCGGCGCCGAGGACGGCCACCTTGCGCACCTGGCGGGGCTCGACGCCCTTCGGCCGGTTGGCGCCGGAGTTGACCGCCTGGAGGTCGAAGAAGAACGCCTGGATCATGTTCTTCGAGATCTGCCCGGCGGCGAGTTCCACGAAGTAGCGGGCCTCGATGACCTGGGCGGTCTCGAAGTCGACCTGGGAGCCCTCGACGGCCGCGGCGAGGATGTTGCGCGGGGCCGGGTAGGGGGCGCCGTTCGTCTGCTTGCGCAGGTTGGCCGGGAAGGCGGGCAGGTTGGCGGCGAACTTCGGGTGGGCCGGGGTGCCGCCGGGGATCTTGTAGCCCGGCGTGTCCCAGGGCTGCCGGGACTCGGGGTGGGCGTCGATGAACGCGCGGGCCTTGGCGATGAGTTCCTCGGGGGTCTCGGCCACCTCGTGGACGAGGCCGTTTTCCCGGGCGCGCCGGGCGTTGTACTGGGTGCCCTGCAAAAGCACCTTCAGCAGGGCGTCCGCGATGCCCAGCAGGCGTACGGTGCGCACCACTCCGCCGCCGCCGGGGAGCAGGCCGAGGGTGACCTCCGGGCAGCCGATCCGGGTGCCCGGGGTGTCCAGGGCGATCCGGTGGTGGCAGGCGAGGGCCAGTTCGAAGCCGCCGCCGAGGGCCGCGCCGTTGATCGCGGCGACGACCGGTTTGCCGAGGGTCTCGATGCGGCGCAGGTTGCGCTTGATGGCGAGGCCGCCGTCGAACAGTTCCTGTGCGGTGCCGGGGGTGACCCGGACGAGGTCGCGCAGGTCGCCGCCGGCGAAGAAGGTCTTCTTGGCCGAGGTGAGGATGATGCCGCGGAGGGAGTCCCGCTCGGCCTCCAGCCGGTCGGTGATCGCGGCGAGGGAGTCGCGGAACGCCTGGTTCATGGTGTTCGCGGACTGGTCGGGGTCGTCCAGGACGAGGGTGACGACACCGGTGTCGTCCTGCTCCCAGCGGATGGTGGTGCTCTCGGTCATGACAGTCGTCTCCGTTGAAGTCGCTTGTTTCCGCGGGGAGTTCAGATGCGCTCGACGATGGTGGCGATGCCCATGCCGCCGCCGACGCACAGCGTGGCGAGGCCGTAGCGCTTGTCCTGGCGCTCCAGTTCGTCGACGAGCGTGCCGAGGATCATCGCGCCGGTGGCGCCGAGCGGGTGACCCAAGGCGATGGCACCGCCGTTGACATTGATCTTGTCCAGGCTCAGGCCCATGTCCTTCGCGTAGCGCAGGACGACCGCGGCGAACGCCTCGTTGATCTCGACCAGGTCGATGTCGTCGATGGTGAGACCGGCCTTGGCCAGGGCCTTGCGGCTGGCGGGGGCGGGGCCGGTGAGCATGATGGTCGGCTCGGAGCCGGAGACGGCGGCGGAGACGATCCGCGCGCGGGGGGTGAGGCCGTGGCGTTCGCCGGCCTCCCGGGAGCCGATGGCGACGAGCGCGGCGCCGTCCACGATGCCGGAGGAGTTGCCCGCGTGGTGGACGTGGTCGATCTTCTCCACCCAGTGGTACCTCTGCAGCGCGACCGCGTCGAAGCCGCCCAGGTCGCCGATGTCCGCGAACGACGGCTTGAGCCCCGCGAGGGAGTCCGCGGTGGTGCCGGGGCGCGGGTGTTCGTCGTGGTCGAGGACGACCAGGCCGTTGCGGTCCTTGACGGGGACCACCGAGCGCTCGAAGCGGCCCTCCTTCCAGGCGGTGGCGGCGCGTTCCTGGGACAGGGCCGCGTACTCGTCCACATCGCGGCGGGAGAAGCCCTCGATGGTGGCGATCAGGTCGGCGCTGATGCCCTGCGGCACGAAGTCGACGGAAAGGTTGGTCATCGGGTCGTTGAACCACGCGCCGCCGTCCGAGGCCATCGGGACGCGGGACATGGACTCGACGCCGCCGGCCAGGACCAGGTCCTCCCAGCCGGCCCGGACCTTGGCGGCGGCCAGGTTGACGGCCTCCAGGCCGGAGGCACAGAAGCGGTTCTCCTGGACGCCGGCGACGGTGTCCGGCAGCCCGGCGGCGAGGGCGGCGATCCGGGCGATGTCGGAGCCCTGGTCGCCGATGGGGCTGACGACGCCGAGCACGATGTCGTCGATCCCGGCCGGGTCCAGGTCCGGGAAGCGGTCGCGGATCTCGTGGATGAGGCCGACGACCAGGTCGATGGGCTTCGTGCCGTGCAGGGCGCCGTTCGCCTTGCCGCGCCCGCGCGGGGTGCGGATCGCGTCGTACACGTACGCTTCGGTGCTCACTGGGGTGCCTTTCGGGAGGGTGGGCCGAGCGGGGTGGGCGGGGTCAGCCGCCGTCGGTGACCGGGCCTTCGGTGACCGGGCCTTCGGTGTCCGGGGTGCCGGGGTCGTCGGCGGGGCGGGGCGGTATGCGCCAGTCCCGGGCGACCGCCGCGGTGTCCGCGCCGGGCCGGGCGGGGCCGGTGCGGACGGCGGTCGGGGTGGCGGAGAACCGGGGGGCGGGGGCGGGCTGGGTGATGCCGTCGTGGTCGGTGAAGGTGGCGCGGGCGGCGAGGTGCGGGTGGTGCGGGGCCTCGCGCAGGCCGAGCACGGGCGCCACGCAGGCGTCGGAGTCCTCGAAGACGGCCGTCCACTCGGCCCGGGTGCGGGTCTTGAAGGCGGCGGCGACCCGTTCCCGCAGCTCCTCCCAGCGGGTGAGGTCGGTGCGCGCGGAGGCGAGACCGGTGAGGCCCAGCAGGCTCAGGAACTCGTCGTAGAACTTCTCTTCCAGGGCGCCGACCGCCATGTACCGGCCGTCGGCGGTCTCGTAGGTGCCGTAGTAGGGGCAGCCGCCGTCCAGGAGGTTGGCGGCGCGCCGGTCCTGCCAGCCGCCGGCGGCGAGCATGGCGTGGATCATCGTGGACAGGTGGGCCGTGCCGTCGACGATGGCCGCGTCGACCACCTGGCCGGTGCCGGTCGCGCGCGCGTGGTGCAGCGCGGCGAGGACTCCGACGACCAGGTAGAGGGAACCGCCCGCGTAGTCCCCGAGGAGGTTGGCGGGCACGGCCGGGGGTTCGTCCGGGCGGCCGATCATGTTGAGGGTGCCGGTGAGCGCGATGTAGGCGATGTCGTGGCCGGCGCGGTGGGCGAGGGGGCCGTCCTGGCCCCAGCCGGTCATCCGGCCGTAGACCAGGCGGGGGTTGCGGGCGTGGCAGTCCCCGGGACCGACGCCGAGCCGTTCGGCGACGCCGGGGCGGTAGCCCTCCACGAGGATGTCGGCCCGTTCGGCGAGGTCCAGGACGCGCGCGGGGCCGTCCGGCGCCTTGAGGTCGACCACGACCGAGCGTTTGTTGCGGTTGGTGAGGTCGCGGGCCGGGTCCAGGCCGAGGCCCACGCCGCCCGGGCGGTCCACCCGGACCACGTCGGCGCCCAGGTCGGCCAGCAGCATGGCGGCGAACGGGCCCGGCCCGATGCCGGCCAGCTCCACCACGCGCACGCCGGACAGCGGGCCGGTACCCGGCGTCGGCGGCGTCTGTGCCGTTGTCATCCGTCCAGCCCCCAAGCGTGTGTGACACCGCTGCTGTAACACCGGTGATGCTAAGAACGCGTTCCACCGAACACAAGACCCAACGAGCAAGCGCTTAGCCAAGTGCCCGGCGCGTCAGTCACCACCCGGACGAGTGAACGGCTCCTGTGCCGGCCCCGCCCCGTGCGCGGTGCCGGCGCGCCCGCCGGGGCGCGTGCGTCGGCTCCCGCGGGCGCGGGGTGTTCCTGGCTGCGGGCACCGCTGCCTCCGGGCTGGTCTTCGGACTGCGCACTCCTCACGCTAGCCTCGGCCACCGACAGCGGCGCGGGCTGCGCTGGGGGCGTGTGGACAAGGGGTGACATGAGCAGCATCGGCAGGACCGGCCGTCCCTACGACCTCGTGCTCTTCGGAGCCACGGGCTTCGTCGGCACGCTCACGGCCCGCTATCTCGCCGCGCACGCGCCGCGGGGGCTGCGCTGGGCGGTCGCCGGCCGCGACGAACGGCGGCTGGAGCGGCTGCGCGAGAGCCTGCCCGGCGGTGAGGGCGTCGGTGTCCTGCGGGCCGACGTGCGCGAACCGGCCACCCTGCGCGCGCTCGCCGGGCACGCGCGCGTGGTCGCCACGACCGTCGGACCGTACGTGCTGCACGGTGAGGAACTCGTCGCCGCCTGCGCCGACAGCGGCACCGACTACCTGGACCTCACCGGCGAGCCGGAGTTCGTGGACCTGGTGTACGTCCGGCACGACGCACGCGCGCGTGAGACGGGTGCGCGCCTGGTGCACGCCTGCGGGTTCGACTCGGTGCCGCACGACCTGGGCGTGTACTTCACGGTCCACCGGCTGCCCGAGGGCGTGCCGCTGACCGTGGACGGCTATGTGACCGTGGACGCGGCCTTCTCCGGCGGCACCTTCGCCTCGGCGTTGAGCCAGCTGGCCCGCGGCGGGCGGATGCGGGCCGCCGCCCGCGAACGGGCCCGGCACGAGCCACGGCTGCCGGGCCGCCGGGTTGCGGCGCCGCACGGCGCGCCGAGGTACGCCCCGGAGGCCGGCGCGTGGGCGCTGCCGCTGCCCACCATCGACCCGGGCGTCGTGCGCCGTTCGGCGCGGGCGCTGGAGCGGTACGGCCCGGACTTCCGCTACCGCCACTACGCCGCCGTGCGCCACTTGCCGGTCGCGCTCGGCGGGGCCGCCGCCGTCGGCGCGGTGGCGGTCGCCGCCCAGCTGCCGCCCCTGCGGCGCCGGCTGTCGGACCTGCTCCGGCCGGGAGACGGACCGAGTCCCGAGAAGCGGGCGAAGAGCTGGTTCCGGGTGCGGTTCGTCGGCGAGGGCGGCGGGGAGCGCGTGTACACCGAGGTCGCGGGCGGCGATCCGGGCTACGACGAGACGGCGAAGATGTTCGCCGAGGCCGCCCTCTGCCTGGCCTTCGACGAACTGCCGCCGACGGCCGGTCAGGTCACCACGGCCGAGGCGATGGGCGACGCCCTGACCGACCGGCTGCGCGCGGCCGGGATCACCTTCCGGGTGGCGGCGCGGCGCTGACCGGAACGCGTTCGTCCCGGCGTGCCCGCGGATGCGTGGAGGCACCGCGCGGACCGGGCGCGCGAGCCGGAGCGCGTCCTGCGCCGCCGGGGTGGCAACCCGCGCCACTGCGCCCGCGGACCCGGCGAGGGTGCGGCCGTCCACGGCTCGGCGGGTCAGGAGGTGGGCGCCTGGCGCGTCGAGGGGGCCTGACCGCCGCCGGCCGGGCGCCGCGCCGCGGCGCTCAGGACCGCCTCGCGCAGGGCCCGCCGGCACAGGGCGTCGGCCCGGCGCGTGGTCTCCGGGAGCCGGAACCGCGGGGTCAGCGCGAGGGTGTGCGCCAGGGCGCCGGGCAGGCTCACCCGGTGGCCGACGGAGACGAAGACCGGTTTCACGCCGTCCCGGGTGCGCAGGGCGCGCCCGACCTCCTCCGCTCCCGCCATCAGCGGCGCGGACCCGCCGCGCGCCGGGCCGGGGTCGTCGTAGGTGAAGGTGAACGGGTTCTTGGCGACGCCGATGACCGGCAGGTCCGTGAGCACCCCGAGGTGGCTGGCCAGGCCGAAGCGGCGCGGGTGGGCCAGGCCGTAGCCGTCGCACACGACCAGGCCCGGCGGGCCGGGCAGCCGGTCCAGGGCGGCCAGCACGGCCGGGATCTCCCGGAAGGCGAGGAGCCCGGGCACGTAGGGGAAGGAGACCCGGCCGACGGCCGTCGCCTCCGCGATGACGTCCAGGGTGGCGGCGTCCAGCACCACGGCCGCCGCCGCGACCAGGTCCAGGTCGTCGTCGTAGGCGACGTCGACCCCGGTGACCCGGCCCGCCCCGGGCGGCGGTCCGGGCTCGTCGAGCACCACCCGGCCGCGCAGCTCGTCCTGGACCGCGCGGGCCTCTTCCTCCGTCGCGGGCCAGCCCGCGGGTACGCCGACGATCGTCACGCGGGTGACTGTACGGGTTCGCCGGTCACCGGCGGCGGGGCGGGGGTAGGGTCGCGATCATGTTCGTCCTTGAGCTGACCTACACCGCGCCCCTCGATGCCGTGGACGCCGTCCTGCCCGACCATGTGGCCTGGCTGGAGCGGCAGTACGAGGAGGGCCGGTTCCTGGCCTCCGGACGCAAGAACCCCCGCGACGGCGGGGTGATCCTGGCCGTCACGGGGGACCGCGCCGAGATCGAGGAGGTCGTGGCCACCGACCCGTTCGTCACCGCCGGGGTGTGCTCCTACCGCGTCATCGAGTTCCTCGCCACGAAGACGGCCCCCGAACTGGAGCGGCACCGGCAGACGCTCGGCTGAGCCGGCAGGTCATCCCTTCTTGCGGTCCAGCGCGCGCTGCAACTGCTCCTTGTTCATGTGCGAACGGCCTTCGATGCCGCGCTGCCTTGCCTCGTTGTACAACTGGTCGCGGGTCGGTCCGTGCGAGCCGACCCGGTTGCCGGACCGCTGACCGCCCCGCTTGCCGGACGACATGTCCTGGGTCGAAGTGCGGCTGGCGGTCTTGGACTCGCCGGAGCGGGCGCGTTCCTTGTTCACCGTCCGCGCGGCGATCTCCTTGGCGCGTCCGGTGCTCTCGCCCCGGTCCTGCGCGCTCTTCTTGATGTGCTCGTACTGACGCTCGCGCTTGGGGCTGGAACCGGCTGGCATGATCGCTCCTTTCCTTCGCGGCGGAGAACGGGTACCCGTCTTCCGCGCGCTCACGTCACCCGGCCGGCCGCCGTCTCACCGTTCCAGCCGTGCCACCCGGCCCTGTTCGCCGGCCGCCCAGCAGCTCCGGTCGGGGGCGCAGGCCACGGTGTCGTAGGAACCCGTGCCGATGGTCCGCCAGGTGTGACCGCCGTCGGTGGTCAGATCGGTGCCGGTCGGGCCGACGGCGAGCGCTTCTGTGCGGCTGTACGGCAGCCAGGCGGCGCCGGAGCGGTACCCGGGCGGCGGGGTGGTGGCGGGGCGCCAGGTCCGGCCGCCGTCGGCCGTGACCGCGGCGGACCTCGGTGAGGGCTGCCCGGCGCGGTAGTCGCCGCCGACCGCGACGCCGTGCGCGCGGTCACGGAAGGCGAGCGCGAAGACGCCCCTGGCCGGATCGCCCGCCGGGACGGGCGTGTCGGCGGCCGACCAGGTCAGGCCGCGGTCGGCGGAGTGCAGCACGCGCGCGTGCGGGCCGCCGCCGGTGGCCAGCCAGGCGTCCCGCGGGCCCGCGGTGACCAGGCACTGGCCGCTCGCGGCGAACCCGGCCTCACCGTCCCGCGCGGGCGGCATGCCCGCGGTGGGCAGCAGGCTCCAGGAGCGTCCGCCGTCGGCGGTGGACAGGACGCGGAACCTGCCGTCCACGGGGTCGCCGAGGGCGAGGCCGTGGCGGCCGTCGAAGAAGGCGAGGCAGTCGTAGAAGGCCCTCGGGTCGGTGTTGCGGAAGGACTCCGTCCAGGTCGTACCGCCGTCGTCGGTGCGGTAGACGCGCGAGGCCTCTCCCGCGCCGATGGCCAGCACCACGGCCCGCCGCGCGTCGAACGCCGTCACGTCCCGGAACTCCAGTCCGGCCGCGCCCGGCGGAGAGACGTCCCGCCAGCTCGCGCCGCCGTCCGTGGTCCGCAGTACCGTGCCGCCGGTGCCGGCCAGCCAGGCGGTGCGCCGGTCCACGGCGGCGAGACCGCGGAAGCGGACCTGGGGGGCGCCGGTGTCCCGAGGGGCCCACCGCGGGCTCGCCGACCCGGTGCGCCCCCGCTCCTGTTCCGGGCTCGCCGGCCCGGTACTCCCCCGCTCCGGGCCCGGTCTCCCCTGCCCCGGGGCCCCGGCCGCCGGAAGCGTCAGGGCGGCCAGTGCCGCCGCGCACGCCACCGCCGTCACCACCGGCCGGCTCGCCCGTCCCCCGCGTCGCGTGTTCCCCAAGCGCCTCATGGCGGGCGAAGCTAGCCCAGCCCCCCGGGCCCGTCCAGAGGACCCGGCGCCGCAGTACCGGGGGGCGGCGGCGGACCGCATCGGCCACGCCTTCCCGTGCATGAACGCGGTGACCGAGGTCACTCGGTCCGGGTGTGCACGCACCGGCCGTTTCCGTCGTCTCTTCCAGTGCCGGGTGTGGGCGCATCCGGGCGCAGTCCAGCCGTCACGAGGGAGCAAGGCGTTGTCCACCGTCATCGAGCAGCCCGTCGAGGCCCGTCTCGTCGCCGCCGCACCGCGCATGCCGAACATTCCCGCCACGCTGCGCTACGACCGGCGCGACCCGTTCGCCGTGCGCATGACCTTCCCGGCGCCGGCCACCCTGGAGGGCGTCGAGGTGTGCTGGACCTTCTCCCGTGAGCTGTTGACGGCCGGGCTGGAGGACCCCGCCGGCCAGGGTGACGTCCGGGTGCGGCCGTACGGGTACGACCGCACGGTGCTGGAGTTCCACGCCCCGGAGGGCACCGCGATCGTGCACGTGCGCTCGGGCGAGATACGGCGCTTCCTCCAGGCCGCCGACGAACTGGTCCCCGCCGGCCTGGAACACCTCCAGCTCGACCTCGACCACGGCCTCGCCGAGCTGATGCGGGACGCCTGCTGAACGGCACGCGCGCCTGAGGACCGGCCGGGGCGCCCCGAATTAATCGCGTTGACACCCCTTCCCCGCCACTCGTACGGTGTTCAGCGGTTCTGTTGCCGTCGATTGGAGAAGGACGTTGCTCGTCTGAGGTCCTGAGACACCGCGTCGCACCGGTGAGGTGTGCGCGGCGTACGACGACCTCGGCGTCCGAGCCGTCCCCCAGGCACAGGCCCCTCTTCCGCGGCCCTTCCCTGCCCGGCCCTTCGGTTTTCCGCCTCGCGGTGTCTCGATACGCGTCCATTCGAACGCCCACACCCTCGCGAGGCGCCCATGTCCGCTACCCCTGCTTTCCTCACCTGTACCTCCCTGTCCTTCGCCTGGCCCGACGGCACCGCCGTCTTCGACGGCCTCGACCTCGCGTTCGGCCCCGGCCGGACCGGGCTCGTCGGCGTCAACGGATCGGGCAAGTCCACCCTGCTCAAGCTGCTGGCCGGGGAACTCGCCCCGGCCGACGGCACCGTCAGGGCGGCCGGCGAGATCGGTTACCTCCCGCAGAACGTCACCCTGGACACCGCGCTCCGCGTCGACCAGGCCCTCGGGATCGCCGAGCGGCGGGCCGCCCTGCACGCCATCGAGGCGGGCGACGCCTCCGAGGAGCACTTCGAGACCCTCGGCGACGACTGGGACGTCGAGGAGCGCGCCCTGGCCACCCTCGGCGAACTCGGCCTCGGCCACATCGGCCTGGACCGGACCGTCGGCGAGGTGTCCGGCGGCGAGTCGGTGCTGCTGCGCCTCGCCGCGCTGCTGCTGCGCCGCCCCGACATCCTGCTGCTCGACGAACCCACCAACAACCTCGACCTGTACGCGCGCCGGCGGCTCTACCAGGCCGTCGCCGCCTGGCCGGGCGTCCTGGTCGTGGTCAGCCACGACCGGGAACTGCTCGACCTGGCCGACCAGATCGCGGACCTGCGGGCGGGCGAGGTCACCTGGTACGGCGGCAACTTCTCGGCCTACGAGGAGGCGCTGGCCGTCGAGCAGGAGGCGGCCGAGCGCATGGTGCGCGTCGCCGAGGCCGATGTGCGCAAGCAGAAGCGCGAACTGTCCGATGCCCAGCTGAAACTGGCCCGCCGCAAGCGCTACGGCCAGAAGATGTGGGACTCCAAGCGCGAGCCGAAGATCATCATGGGTGCGCGCAAACGCGCCGCCCAGGAGTCCGCCGGCAAGCACCGCATCCTGCACGAGGAGCGGCTCGCCGAAGCCAGGGAACGGCTGGACGAGGCGGTGGAGGCGGTACGGGACGACGACGAGATCCGCGTCGAACTGCCGTACACGGCCGTGCCGCCCGGCCGGCAGGTGCTCACCCTGGAGAACCTGGAAACGGTCTGCCACGCGCGCGTGCCGGGCATCCTCGACCTGCGCGGCCCGGAGCGGATCGCGCTCGTCGGCCGCAACGGCGCCGGCAAGACGACGCTGCTGCGGACCGTCGCCGGGCAGCTGGCGCCGCTGGCCGGCACCGTGACGGCGCACGTGCCGCTGCGGTTCCTGCCGCAGCGGCTGGACGTGCTGGACGACGACCTGTCGGTGGCCGAGAACGTGGCCCGGTTCGCGCCGGACGCCACCAACAACCGGATCCGGGCCCGGCTCGCCCGCTTCCTGTTCCGGGGCGCCCGGGCCGACCGGAAGGCGGCCACCCTCTCGGGCGGCGAGCGCTTCCGGGCGGCCCTGGCCGCGCTGCTGCTCGCCGAGCCCGCACCACAGCTGCTGCTGCTCGACGAGCCGACGAACAACCTGGACATGGCCAGCGTCCGGCAGCTGACCCAGGCCCTGGAGTCGTACGAGGGCGCGCTGCTCGTCGCGAGCCACGACCTGCCGTTCCTGGAGTCGGTCGGGATCACGCGCTGGCTGCTGATCGAGGGAGGGGAGCTGACGGAGACGACACCGGAGGCGCTGGCCGAACCGGCGTGAGAGACCGGCCGGGGTTTGGCCCTGGCCGGAGCGCGCTGCATGATGACGGACCGGCGCCGAGTGATCGGCGCCGGCCACCGCACCATCGCACCGACCGATACGAAAGGCCCGTCGTGCCCAGCAAGAAGGCCCTCGTCCGCCGCCCCAGCCCCCGCCTCGCCGACGGCCTGGTGACGCACATCGCGCGGCAGCAGGTCGACGTGGGGCTCGCCGTAAAGCAGTGGGAGGCCTATGTGGCGGCCCTGCGCGCGCACGGCTGGGAGACGATCGAGGTCGAACCGGCCGACGACTGCCCGGACTCGGTGTTCGTCGAGGACACCGTCGTCATGTTCCGGAACGTGGCGTTGATCACCCGTCCGGGTGCCGCCGCCCGGCGCGCGGAGACGGCCGGTGTCGAGGAGGCCGTGGCGAGCCTCGGCTGCTCGGTGAACTGGATATGGGATCCGGGCACGCTGGACGGCGGTGACGTCCTCAAGGTCGGCGACACCGTGTACGTCGGCCGCGGCGGGCGTACCAACGCGGCCGGTGTGCAGCAGCTGCGGGCGGCCTTCGAACCGCTGGGCGCCCGGGTGGTGGCCGTGCCGGTGAGCAAGGTGCTGCACCTGAAGTCGGCGGTGACCGCGCTGCCCGACGGCACGGTGATCGGGCACATCCCGCGGGTGGACCGGCCCTCGCTGTTCCCGGGGTTCCTGTCGGTGCCGGAGGAGTCCGGGGCGCACGTGGTGCTGCTGGGCGGCGGCAAGCTGCTGATGGCGGCGAGCGCGCCGCGGACCGCGGAGCTGCTGAGCGATCTCGGCCACGACGTGGTCACGGTCGACATCAGCGAGTTCGAGAAGCTGGAGGGCTGTGTGACCTGCCTCTCCGTGCGCCTGCGGGAGTTGTACGCCTGACCGGGTGACGCGCCCGTCCGACAGCCCCGGGACCTGCGGATCCCGGGGCTTTCCGGTCCGCGCGGCAGGCCGGCCGGCAAGGCTGATCAGGGGTTCTTTACCGCCGCCTTAACCTACGGCTTCGTAACCTACGGTTTCGTAGCCTACGATCACGTAGGAGTTCCCGGCACCGCTCGCCGGGTCGTTCCCCTTTCCCCGCCCTTGTCCGGCGTCCCCCTGGAGTTCCTGTGACGATCACTTCCCCTCACCTCGGCAGCCCGTCCGTCTGGACCGACGCGCGGCTTCTGTACGCACTGGAGGAAGTGGTCGAAAACGAACTGAACCGCCATCTGAAGGTCGCCAAGGACTGGATGCCGCACGAGTACGTGCCGTGGAGCGACGCCCGTAACTTCCCCGGTCTGTTCGAGGACGGGGAGGGCTGGGAGAAAGGCCAGTCGAAGGTGACGGAGGTCGGCCGTATCGCCCTCGTGGTCAACCTGCTCACCGAGGACAACCTGCCCAGCTACCACCACGAGATCGCCACACTGTTCGGCCGGGACGGCGCCTGGGGCACCTGGGTGCACCGCTGGACCGCCGAGGAGGGCCGGCACGGCATCGTGATGCGCGACTATCTGCTGGCCTCGCGCGCGGTGGACCCGGACCAGCTGGAGCGCTTCCGGATGGCGCACATGAGCGAGGGCTTCGAGTCCGACAACCGGCACTCGATGCTGCACTCGATCGCCTACGTCGCCTTCCAGGAGCTGGCCACGCGGATCTCGCACCGCAACACCGGCCACCAGTCCGGGGACCCGGTCTGCGACCGCATGCTGGCCCGCATCGCGACCGACGAGAACCTGCACATGGTGTTCTACCGCAACCTGCTCAAGGCCGCCTTCGAGCTCGCCCCCGACCTGACCATGCGGGCGGTCCGGGACGTCGTGGTGAACTTCCGCATGCCCGGCCACGGCATTCCCGGCTTCGAGCGGGCCGCCGCGCAGATGGCGATCGGCGAGGTGTACAACCTGCGTATCCACCACGACGACGTGCTGCAGCCGGTGCTGCGCTTCCTGAGGGTCATGGAGATCGACGGCCTCGGTCCCGAGGGGCTGCGGGCGCAGGAGGAGCTCGGCCTGTTCCTCGGCGGCCTGGACGCGGAGGCGTCGAAGTTCGACGAGAAGCTCGCCGCGCGCAAGGCCCGTATGGTGGCGCGCGCCGGGGGCTGACACCCCGCACTCGGGCCGGGCCGCCGACGGGTCGGCGGGCGGTGCGCCGGATGCCGAGAACCAGCGGGCGGTGCGCCGCAGGGCGTGGGTCAGCGGGCGGTGCGTCGCAGGGCTAGGCGTTCCTTCTCCGACAGGCCGCCCCAGACGCCGAACCGCTCGTCGTGGGCGAGCGCGTACTGCAGGCAGGCCGGGCGCAGCTCGCACATGGCGCAGATGCGCTTCGCCTCGCGCACCGAGCTGCCGGGCTCGGGGAAGAAGAAGTCCGGCCCGGTCTGTGCGCACAGGGCCTGCGCCTGCCAGGTGTCGTCGGCCGGGGTGATGGTGTCGGAATGCATGGCCAGGAGCCTGCCCCAGGCAGAAAAACGTTCGATCAACGTCGGCTCAACGGCGGGCCCGGGGCCGCCGGCCGCCCCGATGATGCCCTCTCGCTCCCGGGGCGCGCACGGCGGCGCGCGGGACCGGTGTGAAAAGCCGGGTAGCCCCGGGAAGTGCGTGCGCGTGCGGTGCTCCGGCGGCGATTGTCAGTGGCCGGTGCCAGACTCGGCAGTGCACAGAACGGGACCCTTGCGAGGAGGGCCGAGATGCTCACGACCCGTTTCGTCACCGGCGCGCCCGACTGGATCGACGTGACGAGCCCCGACATCGAGGCTGCCGCCGCCTTCTACGGCGCCCTGTTCGGCTGGCGGTTCCATGCGGCGGAGCCGGACGCCGGCGGTTACGGCGTCTTCCGGTTGGCCGGCCGGACCGTGGCGGGAGGCGCGCGGGCCGCTCCCGGGCAGGGGCCGCCGGGCTGGACGGTGTACTTCCGCAGCGAGGACCTGCGAGCCACCGCGGACGCGGCCGAAGAGGCGCACGGCAGCGTGCTGGTGCGGCCGGCGGACGGGCGGGAGCGGGGCCGGTGCGCGGTGCTCGCCGACCGGGCCGGCGCGCCGTTCGGGATCCGGCAGGCGGGCCCGGCCGAGGGCATGGAGGCGGCGGGCGAGCCGGGCGCGCTGTGCTGGGTCGAGCTGTACACGCCGGACATCGCGGCGGCCGCCGCGTTCTATCGCCGGGTGCTCGGCCTGGAGACGTCCGGGGTGCCCTTCCCGGGCGGGACCTATACCTGTGTCAATCCGGACGGCGGCGGTGAGGAGGCGATGTTCGGCGGGCTGGTGGCGACGGCCGGTGATCCCGCTCGGGCGCGGTCCGGTGCGTACTGGCTGCCGTACTTCGAGGTGGCGGACACGGACGCCGTCGTCGACCGGGCCCGGCGGCTCGGCGGGGCGGTCCGCGGACCCGCGACGACCGTACCGGGGGTGGGGCGGATGGCAGGACTCGCCGATCCGTACGGGGCCCGGTTCGCGGTGATCAGACCCGAGCCGCCCGCCGGCTGACCGCCGACGGCTCAGGCGGAGGCGCGGCGGATCAGGGTCGTCGGCAGGATCACGCCCTTGCCCCGCACGGCCGGCGCGCCGGCCGTCGTGCGCTCCCGGTCCCGGCCGCCGGACAGGCCCTCCAGCAGCAGCCGGGCCATCAGCCGGCCCATCTCCTCGATGTCCTGACGCACCGTCGTCAACGGCGGATCGGTCTGCTCGGCGACCGGCGCCATGTCGTCGAAGCCGGCCACGGCCACGTCCTCGGGGACCCGTTTGCCGCTCTCGCGCAGCACCCGCAGCGCACCGAGCGCGGTCAGGTCGTTGGCGGCGAACACGGCGTCCACGTCCGGGCAGCGTCCCAGGAGTTCCCGCATGGCGCGCTCACCGCCGGCCGGGGTGAAATCGCCCTCCACGACCAGCCGGGGATCGTACCCGCCGGGCACGTCGGCGAGCGCGTCGCGGTAGCCGTCGAGCCGGTCCACCGCCGAGGTCTGGTCCAGGGCGCCGGTGAGGTGGGCGACACGCCGGCGGCCGAGCCCCAGCAGATGTCGTACCGCAGCACGGGCCCCGCCCCGGTTGTCGCAGTCGACGTACACCACGCCGGGGCCCCCCGCCCCGGTGTCCGGGTCCCCGTGGGGGCGTCCGCCGAACACGGTGGGCACGCCGGCGTCCCGGATGAGGCCGGGCAGCGGGTCGTCCAGGTGCAGGGAGAAGACGAGCGCGCCGTCGACATGGCCGCCGGCGAGATAGCGGGCCACGCGCGCGTGGTCGGCGCGGCCCTCGGTGAGCAGCAGCACCAGCTGGCTGTCGTGCACGGCCAGCTCCTTGCCGATGCCGCGCAGCTGCAGCGCGAAGAAGGGGTCGGCGAAGACCCGGCTCTCGGGCTCGGCGACGACGACCGCGACGGCGTCGTGGCGTCGGGTCACCAGGCTGCGCGCCGCCTGGTTGGGGACGTAGCCCAGCTCCTCCACGGCCCGCCGGACCCGCTCGGCCAGGGGTGCGCGGACCCCGTCGCCGCCGTTGACCACCCGGGACACGGTGGCCCTGGACACCCCGGCCCGCGCGGCCACGGCCTCAAGGGTGGGACGCGAGACGGCCTCGGTCACTTCGGGACACCCCCTCTTCGGCGGCCGGCACTCAGGATAGCCGCGGGGCGCCGCCCGGCCGGTGCCGTGCTCCGCCCGGGCCGGGCCCTCGGCCCGGCGGCCCGGCCGTCACCCCGGCGCCCCGGCACCCCGCTGCCCGGAACGCGTGTCGGGCGGGCGCGAGGTCCTGGCCGTCATGACGAGGGGCGGCGGGCCCGGCTCGGCTGGACGCGGGTGGGCTCGCCGGGCATCTTCGGGTACTCCGGCGGGTACGGCAGGTCGCCCAGGCCGTGGTCGTGTTCGTCCCGCCGGGCCAGCTCCAGCAGCGCGTCCAGGGAGTAGGCGTGGTCGTCCATGTCGGCGTGCACGTCGCCGAGTTCGGCGAACCGGGCGGGCATGGTGGCGAGGTCGAAGTCGCGGGGCTGGGCGACGCCGACCTCCTCCCAGCGCAGGGGCGCCGAGACGGGGGCGTGCGGGCGGGAGCGTACCGAATAGGCGGAGGCGATCGTGCGGTCCCGTGCCGTCTGGTTGTAGTCGAGGAAGATGCGGCGCCCGCGTTCCTCCTTCCACCACTTGATGGTGACGTGCTCGGGCACCCGGCGTTCCATCTCCCGGCCGACCGCGATCGCCGCGCGGCGCACCTGGGTGAAGGTCCAGCGGGGCTCGATGGGGACGAAGACGTGCAGGCCCCGGCCGCCGGAGGTCTTCGGCCAGCCGCGCAGTCCGCCGAACTCCTCCAGCACCGCGCGCAGTTCGTGGGCGGCGCGGGCCGCGTCGTCGTAGTCGGTGCCGGGCTGCGGGTCGAGGTCGATACGGAGTTCGTCGGGGTGGTCGACGTCGGTGGCGCGGACCGGCCAGGGGTGGAAGGTGAGGGTGCCGTACTGGGCGGCCCACACCACGGCGGCCTCCTCGGTGGGGCACATCTCGTCGGCGCTGCGCCCGCTGGGGAAGGTGATGTGGGCGGTCGGGATCCAGTCGGGCATGCCTTTGGGGGCCCGCTTCTGGTAGAACCACTCGCCGCCGACGCCGTCCGGGTAGCGTTCCAGGGTGGTGGGGCGCTCGCGCAGGGCGCGCAGGATGCCGGGGGCGACCGAGGCGTAGTAGCGGGCGAGGTCCAGCTTGGTGAAGCCCCGCTCCGGGAAGAACACCTTGTCCGGGCTGGACAGCCGTACGGTCCGGCCGCCCACCTCCAGTTCCACCGCATCACCCATGCGGCCACCGTAGGCGCACCCCGCATACCTCGCATACCGGGCGAAGCCGTATGCATGCGAGCAGAATCGAAGGCATGGATCTGCCCGTCATGCCGCCCGTGAAGCCGATGCTCGCCAAGTCGGTGGCGAAGATCCCGCCGGGCATGCGCTACGAGGCGAAGTGGGACGGCTTCCGGTCGATCGTGTTCCGTGACGGGGCCGAGGTCGAGCTGGGCAGCCGCACCGGCAAGCCGTTGACCAGGTATTTCCCCGAGCTGGTCGAGGCACTGAAGGAGCGGGTGCCGAAGCGGTGCGTACTGGACGGGGAGATCGTGATCGCGCGCGGCGGGCGGCTGGACTTCGACGCGCTGACCGAGCGCATCCATCCGGCCGCCTCCCGGGTACGGATGCTGGCCGAGAAGAACCCGGCCTCCTTCGTCGCCTTCGACCTGCTGGCCCTGGACGACCACGCCCTGCTCGACGTGCCCCTGACCGACCGCCGCGCCCTGCTGGACCGGGCCCTGGCGGACGCGGCCCCGCCGGTGCATCTGGCGCCCTCGACGACCGACATCGAGGTGGCCCGGCAGTGGTTCGAGCAGTTCGAGGGCGCCGGACTGGACGGGGTCGTCGCCAAACCGCCGAACCTGCGCTATCTCCAGGACGAGCGGGCCATGTTCAAGGTCAAACACGAGCGGACGGCGGACGTCGTCGTCGCCGGGTACCGCCTCCACAAGAGCGGCCCGGTGGTGGGCTCGCTGCTGCTGGGCCTCTACGACGAGCGGGGCCGGCTCCAGCACGTCGGCGTGTCGGCCGCGTTCTCCATGAAGAGGCGCGCCGAACTGGTCGAGGAGCTTGAGCCGCTGCGGATGGACGACGTCCGGGGGCACCCCTGGGCCGCCTGGACGGACGAGGCCGCGCACGAGACGGCCCGGCTGCCGGGCGCACCGAGCCGCTGGTCCGGTAAGAAGGACCTGTCCTGGGTGCCGCTGCGGCCGGAGCGGGTGGCCGAGGTGGCCTACGACCACATGGAGAACGGGCAGCGTTTCCGGCACACGGCCCGCTTCCGCCGCTGGCGCCCGGACCGTACGCCGGAGAGCTGCACGTACGCCCAGCTGGAGGAGCCGGTGCGCTACGACCTGGCGGAGGTGCTCGGCGAGAAGGACCCCGGCCCCGGCTGAGCGGGACCCGGCCGAGCGGCCGCGGCCGGTACGCGCTGCGGGCCGGTCCGGTTCGCAGCGCGGCGGGTCCGGCCGGGGCTACGGCCGCATCCGACCGGGCTACGGCTGCATGAGGACCTTGACGGCGCCGTCCTGCTTGCGCTGGAACATCTCGTAGGCGTGCGGCGCCTCCGCCAGCGGCAGCCGGTGCGTGGCAAAGTCGTCCACGCCGAGCGGGTCGTCGTCCGTGAGGTAGGGAAGGATCTGGTCGGTCCAGCGGCGGACGTTGGCCTGGCCCATGCGGAGCTGGATCTGCTTGTCGAACAGGGTGAGCATCGGCATCGGGTCGGCCATGCCGCCGTAGACGCCGCTCAGCGAGATCGTGCCGCCGCGGCGGACCAGGTCGATCGCCATGTACAGGGCGCCGAGCCGGTCGATGCTGAAGCGTTCGGCGAGCGGGCCGCTGAGCTTGCGCGGCATCATCGCGGTCGCCGTCTGGGCGAGCTTGGCGGCGGCGCTGCCGTGCGCCTCGGTGCCCACCGCGTCGATCACGGCGTCCGGGCCCCGCCCGCCGGTCGCCTCCCGGATCGCGTGGACCAGTGCCTTCTCGTCGTCGAACGCCCTGAGGTCGTACGTCTCGACGCCGCGCCGCTGCGCCCGGGCCAGCCGCTCGGGCACCAGGTCCACCCCGAAGACCCGTTCCGCGCCGTGGACCCTGGCGATCCGGCAGGCCATGTCGCCGATCGGGCCGAGGCCGAGCACCGCGAGGGTGCCGCCGGGCGGGACGGCGGCGTACTCGACGGCCTGCCATGCGGTGGGCAGCACGTCGGAGAGGTAGACGAACCGGTCGTCCGGCGGGCCCTCGGGAACCTTGATCGGGCCGAACTGCGCCTGCGGAACCCGGAGATACTCGGCCTGGCCACCGGGCACGGCGCCGTACAGGCGTGTGTAGCCGAACAGGGCGGCGCCCATGCCCTCGCCGGTGACCTGGGTCGTCTCGCACTGGGTGGGCAGGCCCGTGTCGCACATGAAGCAGTGCCCGCAGGCGATCTGGAAGGGCACCACGACCCGGTCGCCGGGGCGCAGCCCGGGCACTTCCGGGCCGACCTCCTCCACGATGCCCATGGGTTCGTGACCGAGGATGTCGCCCGGGGTCATGAACGGGGTGAGCACCTCGTACAGGTGCAGGTCGGAGCCGCACAGTCCGGTGGACGTCACGCGGATGACGGCGTCCGTGGGTTCCTCGATCCGCGGGTCCGGCACGTCCTCGACCCGGACGTCGCGCTTGCCCTGCCAGGTGACTGCCTTCATCGGTCGCACTCCCTAGGTCACGTTCGGCCTCGTCCGTGTGCGGTGGCGGCCGGGTACCCGGGCGGGCCGGGGCCGAACCCGGTACCGAGAGGGCGGCGGCGAGGCGGTCGGCGTGGCCCGGTCAGCCCTGGGCGGCCAGTGGCTCGGCGGGACCGCGCCGGCTCTCGGCCGGGTTGCGCAGGCCCTCGGCCGCGTCGGCGACCCGGCGGATCAGGTCGAAGAACACGGTCTGCTCGTCGGCGGACAGCGGGGCGAGGAAGACCTGGTTCATCCGGGCGGTGCGGACGGACAGCTTGCGGTGGGTGCGCGCGCCCTCGTCGGTGAGGCGGAGCAGGAAACGCCGGCCGTCCTGCGGATCGCGCACCTTGTGCAGCAGTCCGCGACGGTCGAGGCGGCTGATCACCTCGGCGATGGTGGACCGGTCGAGGCCCACCCGCTCCCCCACGGTCCGCTGGTCGAGCCCGGGTTCGGCGACGAGCGCGTTCATGACCGCGAACTGCGGCGAGGTGATCTCCTCAGAGACCATCGTGTTCCACAGCAGGTAGTGCGCCTGCTGCAGCCGCCGGGCGAGGTGTCCGGGATGGGTGGTGAGGTCCACCGCGGCCATGTGCGCTCCCCTGATCGATTCGTTGGTGCACTGAACGATACCCGGCCACCAACCGGCTGTCCTGTACTGAGACCGCCGGAAAATCCAGGTCTTGACGGCCTTCGACTCTGGTGGCAGCGTGAGCGGCACCTCACGAAATACTCAGTGCCCTGACTATCTGGGTACCGGAGAGACGGAGCTACACGGATGGACAAGGTGGTGGCCACCGCCGGCGAGGCGGTGGCCGATGTGCCGGAGGGCGCGTCGCTCGCCGTCGGCGGGTTCGGGCTCAGCGGTGTGCCGAACGTGCTGATCCAGGCGCTGCACGAGCGCGGTGTCGGCGGGCTGAAGGTGGTGTCGAACAACTGCGGCGCGATGGAGTCCGGGCTGGCGGTGCTGCTGGCGGCGGGCCGGATCACCCGGGTGACCGGCTCGTACATCGGCGGCAACAAGGAGTTCGCCCGCCAGTATCTAGCCGGTGAGCTGGAGCTGGAGCTGATCCCGCAGGGCACGCTGGCCGAACGGCTGCGCGCGGGCGGCGCCGGCATCCCCGCCTTCTACACCCCGGCCGGCGTCGGCACCCAGGTCGCCGAGGGCGGACTGCCCTGGCGCTACGACGGCTCGGGCGGGGTCGCGCTGGCCTCGCCGCCAAAGGAGGTGCGGGAGTTCGACGGCGTGGAGTACGTGCTGGAGCGGGGCATCCGCACCGACTTCGCGCTGGTCCGGGCCGCGCGCGGGGACCGGCACGGAAATCTGGTGTTCCGCAGGTCGGCGCGGAACTTCAACCCGCTGGCCGCGATGGCCGGCCGGATCACGATCGCCGAGGTGGAGGAGTTGGTCGAGCCCGGCGCGCTCGATCCGGACGCGGTGCACGTGCCGGGCGTCTTCGTGCAGCGGGTGGTGCCGCTCACCCGGGAACAGGCGGCGGACAAGCGGATCGAGTTCCGGACGGTGAGCGGCTGATGGCCTGGACACGCGAGGAGATGGCCGCCCGCGCGGCCCGTGAACTGCGGGACGGCCAGTACGTGAACCTGGGGATCGGTCTGCCGACGCTGATCCCGAACCATCTCCCCGAGGGGGTCGAGGTGGTGCTGGAGTCGGAGAACGGCATCCTGGGCACCGGCCCGTATCCCACGGAGGACCAGGTCGACCCCGATCTGGTCAACGCGGGCAAGGAGACCGTGACGGTGCTGCCGGGGGCGTCCTTCTTCGACTCGGCGCTGTCCTTCGCGATGATCCGGGGCGGGCATATCGACGTGGCCGTTCTCGGCGCGATGCAGGTGTCGGCCCGGGGCGACCTGGCCAACTGGGCGGTGCCCGGGAAGCTGGTCACCGGGATCGGGGGCGCGATGGACCTGGTGCACGGTGCCCGGCAGGTGATCGTGGTGATGACGCACACCGCGAAGGACGGCTCGGCGAAGATCCTCAAGGAGTGCACGCTGCCGTTGACAGGCAAGGGGTGTGTGAACCGAGTCATCACGGATCTGGCGGTGCTGGACGTCACCGAGGAGGGGCTGACGCTGACGGAGACCGCGCCGGGTGTGAGCGTGGACGAGGTCATCGCCAGGACGGACGCCGAACTGAGCATTGCGGAGGGGCTGTTGTGAACCGCGTTCACACCGCCGCCGCGACCTGCGGTGCTGTGAACTCCGCTCACACTGCCGCGGCCTCCGGCACCGTGAACCCCGCTCACACAGCCGTGGCCTCCGGCGATGTGAACCGCGTTCACACCGTTCACCTCGCTCACCCCGCCGTGAGCCTCGTCGCCGTGAACCCCGCTCACACCGCCGCGCCTCTTCGCGCCGCCGTCACCCCCGCCGGCCCCGTTGACTCCGCTCGCCCCGTCGTCCCCGCCCCCGCTCACACCACAGAGGCGCCCACCCCGTGAACTCCGCTCACACCCCGAAGCCCGTATACATAGTCGACGCCGTCCGCACCCCGTTCGGCCGCTACAACGGCGCCCTGGCCGCCGTCCGTCCCGACGACCTGGCCGCCCACACCCTCCGCGCGCTGCTCGCCCGCACCCCGGAGCTGGATCCCGCGCGGATCGACGACGTCTACCTCGGCAACGCCAACGGCGCCGGCGAGGAGAACCGTAACGTCGCCCGTATGGCCGCCCTGCTCGCCGGGCTGCCGACCTCCGTGCCCGGCGTGACCGTGAACCGGCTGTGCGCCTCCGGCCTGGAGGCGGTGATCCAGGCGGCCCGTGCCATCGCCCTGGGTGACGCGTCCCTCGCCGTGGCGGGCGGGGTGGAGTCCATGACCCGGGCGCCGTATGTCCTGCCGAAGCCGGACGGCCCGTTCCCGGCCGCCCACACCGAGTTGTTCTCGACCACGCTCGGCTGGCGCATGGTCAACCCGCGGATGGACCCCGAGTGGACCATCCCGCTGGGCGAGAGCGCCGAAAGAATCGCCGACAAGCACGGCATCGGTCGCGAGCGGCAGGACGAGTTCGCCCTGGACTCCCACCGCAAGGCCGCAACGGCGCGGGAACAGGGGCTGTTCGACGCCGAGTTGACGTCGGTCCCGGTGCCGCGGCGCAAGGGCGAGCCGGTGGGCTTCACCGCCGACGAGTGCGTACGGCCGGACGCCTCCCTCGCCGCCATGGCGAAGCTCGAGCCCGCCTTCCGCGCCGAAGGCGGCACGGTCACCGCGGGCAACGCCTCTCCCCTCAACGACGGCGCGGCGGCCCTGCTCCTCGCCGACGAGGAGGGGCTGCGGGCCACCGGCCGGGAGCCGCTGGCCCGGATCAGCGCGACCGGCCTGTCCGCCATCGACCCGCAGTACTTCGGGCTGGCGCCGGTGGAGGCCGTCAACCGGGCCCTCGCCAAGGCCGGCAAGGGCTTCGGCGATCTGTCCGTCCTGGAGCTGAACGAGGCGTTCGCCGCGCAGGTGCTCGGCTGCCTCGCCGAATGGCCGGAGTTCGACCCGGCCCTCCTCAACCCGCAGGGCGGCGCCATCGCGCTCGGCCACCCGCTCGGCGCCTCCGGGGCCCGGCTCGCCGGGACCGTCGCCCACCAGCTCGCCCGCCGCGGCTCCGGCACCGGCGTGGCCACCCTCTGCATCGGCGTGGGCCAGGGCCTCGCCCTCGTCCTCGAACGATAAGGAAGCGTCAGGTACCACCATGGCTCTCACCCAGCAGGACATCGACCAGGAGATGGCCGCCGAGCGCCTCGCGTACGGCAAGCGCCTCGCCGACGGCGCGCCCGTCGAGCACCATCCGCGCCGCGACTACGCGCCGTACCGGTCCTCGGTACTGCGCCATCCGAAACAGCCCCTGGTGGCGATCGACACGCGCCAGGACCCGGAGCTGGTGGAACTGCGCTCCCCCGCCTTCGGGGAGCGGGACGTCACCGAGATCGACAACGATCTCACCCGGCAGCACACCGGGGAGCCCATCGGCGAGCGCATCACCGTCTCCGGGCGGCTGCTGGACCGCGACGGGCGTCCGGTGCGCGGTCAGCTGATCGAGATCTGGCAGGCCAACTCGGCCGGCCGCTACGCCCATCGGCGCGAGCAGCACGACGCGCCGCTGGACCCGAACTTCACCGGTGTCGGCCGCACCCTCACCGACGCCGGGGGCCGCTACGACTTCACCACCATCCAGCCGGGCCCCTACCCCTGGCGCAACCACGTGAACGCCTGGCGCCCGGCCCACATCCACTTCTCGGTGTTCGGCACGGCGTTCACCCAGCGGCTGGTGACCCAGATGTACTTCCCGAACGACCCGCTGTTCCCCTACGACCCGATCCTGCAGTCCGTGACGGACGACGCGGCCCGGCAGCGGCTGGTCGCCACCTACGACCACGGCCTGTCGGTGCCCGAGTTCTCCCTGGGCTACCGCTGGGACATCGTGCTGGACGGCCCGGCCGCCACCTGGATCGAAGAAGGACGCTGACCGCCATGACGCTCATCGACCCGGGCAGTCCGGAGCAGGTGCCGCCCACCCCGTCCCACACGGTCGGCCCGTTCTACGGTTACGCGCTGCCGTTCCGCGGCGGCGAGGAGATCGCCCCGCCCGGTCATCCGGACACCGTCACCGTGCACGGGTACGTCCTCGACGGCGCGGGTGATCCGCTGCCCGACGCGCTGCTCGAAGTGTGGGGCCCGCGGCCCGACGGCACGGTGCCGCGGGTGGACGGCTCGCTGCGGCGGGACCCGGCCACGGGCGGCTTCCTGGGCCGCAACGGGGTGGAGTTCACCGGCTGGGGGCGGATCCAGACGGATGCGAACGGCCACTGGTACGCGCGGACGCTGCGCCCCGGCGCACGCGGGCGCAACTCTCCGTACCTCAGTGTCTGCGTCTTCGCGCGGGGCCTGCTCGTGCACCTGTTCACCCGTGTCTACCTGCCGGGCGACGAAGCCGCCCTGGCCGCCGACCCGCTGCTCACCCGGGTGGGCGACCGGCGGGACACGCTGATCGCGGATGACGAGGGGAACGGCACCTACCGTTTCGACATCCGCCTTCAGGGCGAGGGCGAGACGGTCTTCCTGGAGTTTTCGTGACATCCGAGTTCCCTTCCTGCGCCGACACCGGTCTGCTGGCCCCCGGGCGGGGGCCGGCGGGCGCCGTGTCCGAGACGGGCGACCCCGCGTATCTGCGGGCGCTGCTCGATGCCGAGGCCGCGCTGACCCGGGCGCAGGCCGCGCTGGGGCTGGCCCCGGCCGGGGCCGCGGCGGCGGTGACCGAGGCGGCCGACCCGGCCCGGTTCGACCTGGGTTCCCTGGCGGCCCGGGCCGCCGGCGGCGGCAACCCGGTGATCCCGCTGGCCGCCGACCTGACCGCGGCGGTCGGCGCCGAGTACGGTCCTTATGTCCACCGGGGCGCCACCAGCCAGGACATCATGGACACGGCGACGATGCTGGTCGCCGTGCGCGCCCTCGGCCCGGTCCTGGCCGATCTCGGGCGTGCCGAGCGGGCGCTGGGCCGCCTCGCGGCCGGGCACCGGGACACCGTGCTGCCGGGCCGGACGCTCACCCAGCACGCGGTGCCGACCACGTTCGGGCTGAAGGCGGCCGGCTGGCGCGCGCTGGTGCTGGACGCGCGCGACCGCCTCACCCGGGTACGCGACTCGCTCCCCGTCCAGCTCGGCGGCGCCGCCGGCACGCTGGCGGCCTTCCAGGCGTACGGCGCCCCGGACCCGGCCGTCCTGACGGAGGCGTACGCCCGTGAAGTCGGGCTGGCCGCACCGGCGTTGCCCTGGCACACGCTGCGCACGCCGATCGCGGACCTGGCCGGGTGCCTGGCCTTCACGGCGGGCGCGCTGGGCAAGCTCGCCGTGGACGTACTGACGTTGTCGCGCACCGAGACCGGCGAGGTGAGCGAGGGCAGCGGCGGCGGTTCGTCCGCCATGCCGCACAAGGCGAACCCGGTGCGCTCCACGCTGCTGGCGGCCGCCGCCCGGCGCGCTCCCCAGCTCGCGGCGACGCTGTACGGCTGTCTGGCCGCCGAGGACGAGCGGCCGGCCGGTGCCTGGCACGCCGAGTGGGAGCCGCTGCGCGATCTGCTCCGGCTGGTGGGCGGCGCGGCCGGGCACGCGGCGGAGCTGGCCGAAGGACTGCGCGTGCACCCGGAGGTGATGCGCCGCAACCTCGGCCGTACCCGGGGACTGATCGTCTCCGAGCGGCTGGCCGCCGTCCTCACGCCCGTCCTCGGCCGGGCCCGGGCCAAGGAGCTGCTGACCGAACTGGCCGGCCGCGCCCACGCCGAGGACCGCCCGCTGCGCGAACTCCTGGCCGAACAGCCGGAGCTGGCGGGCCTCGACCTGGACGAGGCGACCGACCCCGCCCGGTACACCGGTTTCGCCGGGCCCCTCACCGACCGTGCTCTGGAGCGACGTTGACCGTGACCCTCCTCAACCACCGTGCGGAAGGCCCCGCTTCCGCGCCGCCGCTGCTGCTCGGGCCCTCGCTCGGCACCTCGCTGGCCCTGTGGGACCAGGTGGCGCCCGAACTGTCCGCCGCCCACCGGGTGGTCCGCTGGGACCTGCCGGGGCACGGCGGTTCGGCGGCGGACCTGATCGGAGCGGGCGCGACCGTCGGCGACCTGGCCGCGCTGGTGCTGGCGCTCGCCGACGCCCTCGGCGTCGACCGGTTCGCCTACGCGGGCGTGTCCCTGGGCGGCGCGGTCGGCCTGCACCTGGCCGTCCACCATCCCGAGCGGCTGACCTCGCTGGCCCTCGTGTGCTCCTCGGCCCACTTCGGCGGGGCGGCGCCCTGGCGGGAGCGGGCGGAGCGGGTGCGCCGGGAGGGCCTGGAGTGGCTGGCGGCGAGCGCCGACGCGCGCTGGTTCACGCCCGGGTTCAGCGTGCCGGAACTGGTCCGGGACCACCGGAGGGCCGACCCGGAGGCGTACGCCGCCTGCTGCGACGCGCTCGCCGCGTTCGACCTGCGCGACCGGCTCGCCGACATCACCGTACCGACGCTGCTGGTGGCCGGGCGGGAGGATCCCGCGACCCCGCCCGCGCATCTGCGGGAGATCGCGGACGCGGTGCCCGGGGCGGCGCTGGTGGAGCTGCCCGGGGCTTCCCATCTGGCCCCGGCGCAGGTCCCCCGGGCGGTGCTGGCGGCGCTGCGCACCCACCTCGACGGGCCGTCGGCGAGCGGGCTGGCGGTGCGCCGGGAGGTGCTGGGCGACGCCCACGTGGACCGCGCGCAGGCCCGGCAGACCCCGTTCACCGCCCGCTTCCAGGACTTCATCTCCCGCTACGCGTGGGGGGAGATCTGGACCGACCCGACGCTGTCGCGCCGCGAGCGCAGCATGATCACACTGACCGCGCTGGTCGCGTACGGCCACTACGACGAGTTGGCGATGCATGTCCGGGCGGCGCGGCGCAACGGGCTGACGCCGGAGGAGATCGGCGCGGTGCTGTTGCAGACGGCCGTGTACTGCGGGGTGCCGGCCGCCAACTCGGCGTTCGCGACGGCCCAGCGGGTGCTCGCCGAGGAGGAGGCGGGCTGACGGGCGGCGGGGTCGTGGCCCGTGGGACCCCGTCGCGGCCGGTGCGCGAGGCGGCGGGGTGCCCGGCAGCGGCGGCTGCTTCTACGGCACCCGTCCCGCGCGGGCGCACGAGGCCGCCTACGGCCCGCGGGTACGGCAGCGGCCGGCGGCGGTCGCCGGGCGCTTGCCGGAGGGCTGGTCCGGGCCCGGCTCAGCGCGGTCCCCGCCCGCTCTCCAGTGCCTCCTGGGCCCGGTGGGCCAGTCCGTCGGCGCCGCAGAGGCGGGCGAGGTCCAGGCCCCGGGTGAGGTCGGCGGCCGAGCCGGCGGCGATGCCGTACTCGATGCGGGCCGCCGCGTGTTCGTACTGGCAGGGCGAGGCCTCCAGGTAGGCCACGGCGCGGGCGGCGAGCCGTACCGCGCGCTGGCCCGTCTCCAGCGCGGCGGCGCAGCGCAGGGCCTCGCCGATGGCGGTGTCCGTGCCGAACCGCTCGGCCTGTTTGCGGGCGTCGGCGGCGAGCTGGGCGGCGCGGGCCGGGTCCGTCCCGGCGAGGGCCCGGGCGAGGTCGACGGACCAGGGCGCGAGGACCGGGTTGTGGCCGCCGCGGGAGGCGGCGGTCTTCTCGGCGGCCTCCAGTTCGCCGACGCCTTCCGCGGTGCGGCCGACGGCGAGCAGCAGCCGGCCGCGCACGGAGCGGATGTCGGGCAGCACGATGGTGGACGGGTACGGCGGTGCGAAGCCGTACTGCTCGGCGACCGACCAGGCCTGCGCCACCCGGCCGCGGGCCAGCAGGGTGTCGACCAGTCCGCAGGTGGCCGACCAGTACAACGGCAGGCGGCGGCCGACGCGTTCGGCGAGCCGCACGGCCTCGCGCAGGGTGGTCTCGGCATCGCGCAGCCGGCCCTGTCTGCGGTAGGCGAGCCCGAGGAAGGCGTTGGCCAGGGAGAGGTGGACGCCGCGCCAGCCGGCCGAGGTGTAGACGCGCCGGGCCTCGGAGAACAGGCTCTCCGCGCGGTCGAGTCGGTCGGCGTAGGCGTACGCGCTGCCGAGCATCATCAGCAGTTCCATGCCCCATTCGGGGTCGGTCCAGCCGAGGCCGGGCGCGAGGCGGCCGTTGACGAGGGCGCGGTCGCACAGGTCGACGACCGCGTCGGCGCTCTCGCCGTGGGTCATGGCGTCGAAGGCGCGCAGGATCAGCAGGGCGCGTTCGGCGTTGTCGCGGCCGGTGCAGGTGCTCGCGAGGTCGGCGAGGCGCCGGGAGCGGGCCGGGGCGGCGGTCTCGCCGTGGATGCCCTCCCACATGAACTGGAACGCCTGCAGCCGCAGTCGCACCGGTCCGGCCGCGTGCCGGGCGGCCTCGGCCTCGACGGTGCGGA
>NZ_BAAASM010000005.1:48662-63355 GCF_039532885.1 Streptomyces nogalater
CCGTCCAGGCCGGGCATGCCGAGCGCGCTGCGCAACTGGTCGATGGAGGCGGCGGGGCTGGTCAGCAGGGTGGCGCAGCCCAGTTCGTACAGCACGTGCGCGTGCACCTCGGGCAGGGGCGGCTCCCGCAGCGCGCGTTCCAGGCAGTGGCGGGCCGCGTCCGGCGCGCCGACGGCGAGGTGTTCGCGGGCGGCCTGACGCAGCTGCTCGACGAGTTCCTCGTCCTCGTCCGGGTGCACCTTCAGCAGGTGCCGGGCGGCCTCGGCGGCGCCCCGGCCCAGCTCGGTGATGAGCTTCGCGGCGACGCCGTGCATGGCGGTGCACACCCCGGAGGGGATGGACCGGTAGACGTCGGTGGCGATGAGCGGGTGGACGAACTCCAGCTCCTCGGTGCCGCGTTCGGTGTCGGTGGCCGGTTCGGGGCGGGTGAGGATGCGGGCGGTGCACAGCACGTCGGCGCAGGAGCGGGCGAGGTCGCCGTCCATGGTGGCGAGGCGGGCGACCATGTCGACGGTGATGCCGGTGCCGAGGATGGCGGCGGCCCAGGCGAACCGGGTGGCCTCCAGACCGAGGCCCTTGAGCCGGTCGACCAGTCCGCCGCCGCGGGCCGCGCGGTTGAGGGCGCGCAGCTCCCCGGCGTGTGCCTCGACCGGCTCCAGTTCGCTGTCGTGCACCTTGGCGAGGAGTTCGACGGTCTCGAAGGGGTTGCCGTCGGTGACCGCCCAGACCTCGCGGCAGAACGCGTCGTCGGCGTGCCGGCCGAGCGTGGCCCGGGTGAGGCCCGCGGTGGCGCCGGGGGTGAGGGCGTTGAGGTCGTTGACCGGGCGGCCCGCGGCGGCGGCGGCCGCGTCGAGGTGACGGGCGCCGACCCCGCCGGTCCGGTCGGGTCTGCGGGCGACCACGACGAGTACGGGCACGTCGTCCAGGCGTTCGGCGAACGCGGCGAGCCAGCGCAGGGTCTCGGGGTCGGCCCAGTGGGCGTCGTCGAGGAGCAGGACGAGCGGCCAGGTGCGGCGGGCGATCCTGCGTACGGCGGAGACCAGGCCGTCGCGGACGTAGTGCGGGTCGGCCTTGTCCCCGAGCGGTTCGGTTATGCCGAGGGCGGGGCCGGCGATGTCGTGCCAGTCGCCGAGGTGGTCGCGGACCTCGTCGGGCGGGAGGGACAGCAGTGCGGGCTGGAGCAGTTGGCGCAGGACGTGGAACGGGACGGATCCGAGGGTCTCGGCGCCGCGGGCGGACCAGACGCAGCAGCCGCGGCGTTCGGCCATGCGGCGGATCTCGGCCAGCAGCGCGGTCTTGCCGAGTCCGGCCTTGCCGCGGAAGACCAGCAGGCCGCCCGCCGCGTTCCGGTCGGCGCACAGGGAGTCGAGCGCCGCCGCGACGGTGGCGATCTCGGCGTCCCGCTCCCACAGGGGTGCCGAGCCGGCCGCCGTTGGCCGTCCGTCCGTCATCCGTTCCCTCCCCAGGTCGCCCGCACGGCATACAGGCACCGAGCGTAGCCGTCCGGCGCGGCCCGCGGGGGCGGTCGGGGCAGGTGCTGCCCGGCCGGGTGAAAGACGGTACGCACGGGCGAGTTCGGCCCCGGTGCGGCCGGCGGTGGCGGCGTCGGCGAAACGGGCGGCGGGTCCGTGAGGCGGCTGCCGGCACGGGGATACACGGCGGCGGATCCCCTGGTCCGCCCGACCGGTGCCGGATCCTCTCATCACACTTTCACCGACACCTCATACGGTGGGGGCATGACGCAGGCGACTCCTCCCGGGTGGTACCCCGACCCCGGGCAGACGAACGACGCTCCGCCCACCGAGCGCTGGTGGGACGGCGGGGCCTGGACGGACCGGACCCGCCCGGCGGGCACGGCCGCCCCGTGGGGTCCCCCGGCACCGGGGACGGTCCAGCCGGGCGACCCGGCCGCGGAGGGGTACGGCGGGTACCCGGGGTATCCCGCGTATCCGGCCCAGCCGCCGGCCCGGTCCCGGCGCGGGCTGCGCACCGGGATAGCCGTCGCGGTGACGGCCGCGGTACTGGCGAGCATCGGGGTGGGCGTGTACGCCCTGACCGACGACGGCGGCGGGGGCGACCGCGCGGGGTCGCGGCAGACGCCGTACGGCGGTGACGACGGCCGGGGCCCGCAGGGCGACCCGGGCGGGTCCGGTGGGTCCGGTGGGGGTGCGCCGTCCCCGGGTCCGTCGGGGCCGCCGGAGGTCCGGGGCGGCGGCTCGGTGCCGGACCCGGTCAACGGGATCAGCCTGCCGGTGCCGAAGGGCTGGACCGGGCAGACGATGGGTGCCGGTGCCCAGGTGACCTCGGAAGACTCCTACAAGTGCCCCGGGGAGCCGGCGCAGACCTGCACCGCGGGCGGCGCCTACTCGGCTCCGGCGATGGTGCTGCGCACCAAGGGGGACACCGCGGAGGAGGTCGCCAAGGCGGACATCGCGGCCAACGCCGAGGAGTCCTACGGCGGCACCACCTACGGCGGCATCACCTCGCACGAGGAGCTGGCCTCCGAGGCGGTGACGGTAGCCGGGCAGAAGGGCTACCTGGTCCGCTGGAAGGCGGTCACCCGCAAGGGCGCCGACGGCTACGTCGAGTCCGTGGCGTTCCCCTCCCCCGGCGCCCCCGATCGGATCGTCGTGATCCGCTTCGGCCTGGACGTCGGCCAGAAGCTGTCCGTCGTGGACGAGATCCTGAAGGGGGTCGAGGTCTCGTCGGCCGGCACGGGCACCGGGCAGGCCGTGTAGCCGAGCCGTCGCTCGTCACCGGTGCCGGCTCGCGCTCCCCGGCAGCCGGGGGTCGGACACGGCGCGTTCGGGCGCTCTTCCGGCATCGGTCACCGCGGTCTTGTCGGTTCCGCAGAGCTGGCACCTGACGCGGTCCAGGCGGGAGAGTCGGCCCTTGGGGTCGTACTGGTAGTCGTCCCGTACGGACCCCTGACAGCCGTGGGTGCCGCACGGCGCCGCCCCGGAGAGATGTCCGTAGGGGGTGGAGCGGACGGTCCCGGTGTTGCACTCCAGGCACGGAAAGGGGTGCAGTCCCTCGTCGTTGACCACGTACGCGATCATTTCGGGCAGGTGGCAGTTCGGGCAGACGGCGGCCATGGGGCGTGCTCTCCTTCGATAGCCACGCGAGTGACGTACCGCCAACGACGGCCCACGAGCCGCGGTCACTGCGTGCCGGCGCTCGCGGGAACCGACTGCCGTCCAGGGTGTCGAGGGCCCGAGTCGGCCGGGTGGGGTTCCCCTCCGCTCAAGAGGAATCCCACCCGGCCGGGGGGTGCGCGCCGCCCCCGTCCCCACGGTGCGGCGCGGGCGGGTCGCCGTCCAGTCATCCCGTGAACGGCGGCCCGCGTCTTATCCCAGTCCGAGCGCGGGGAGCACCGCGGCCTCCACGAACCGGACCAGATAGTCGGCGTCGGCGTACTGCCCGTTCAGTACCGGCCGTACACGCAGGACGCCGAACATCATGGCGGGGATGTACTCCAGCGCGGGGTGGTCCGCCGGGACCTCGCCCCGGGCGACGCCCCGGGCGAGCATCTCCTCCAGCGCGGCGATCTCCGGGTGGACCAGCGCCTCGCGCAGCGCCCGGGCCAGTTCCTGGTCCGATGTCACCGCGTGCCCGAGTGCCTGGAGCAGCCGGGTGTCCTGGCCGGACCAGTCGCCCGCGGCCCGCGCGGCCTGGCGCAGGTCCTCGGCGAGGGATCCGGTGTCGACGCCGGCGAACCGCACCCGGCGGCTGGCGCGCAGTGCCGCGGCGACGAACTGGGGCTTGGTCTTCCACTGCCGGTAGAGCGTGGACTTGCTGCACCGGGTGCTGGCGGCGATGCCCTCCATGGTGACGGAGTCGTAGCCGCACTCGCGGATCTGTTCCAGCACGGCGTCGAAGAACTCCCGCTCACGCTCCGGCGTGATCTTGGAGCGGCGCGAGGCGACGACCGTGTCCGGTCCCTCCGCGGCCTGCGACGTCATGCGGTGCTTCCCCTCGCTCGTGCTCTGTCCAGTGTGGCGCACATCAATCGATACGCAAGTGTACCGGTACCCGACCGTATCGGTACACTGGCGTATCGGTACGGCAACGTATCGATGAGTTCCGGCAACCGGCCGGGACGCGCACGCACCACCACACGCACCACCGTCAGCGAAGGGGCCGGGGGATGAACGCCCGAACCGAGCCTGCGGAGGCGGACACCGCACCGGCGACCCCGGCACGACCGCCCCTGATACGTGAGTTCCTGCTGGTCGCCGGGCTCTTCCTGGTCTACAAACTCGGCCGCCGGCTGGCCATCGGCCACACCGGGGAGGCGTTCCACAACGCCCGCCGCGTATGGGACCTGGAGCGGGACCTGCACCTCCCCCACGAGAACGCCGTGCAGTCCGCGCTGCTGCACGGCGACACCCTGGTCCGGCTGGCGAACACCTACTACGCGACCGTCCACTTCCCGGCCACGCTCGCCTTCCTGATCTGGCTGTATCTGCGCCGGCCCGCGCACTACGTCTGGGCTCGCCGGGTCCTCGCGGTGGTCACCACGGCCGCCCTGGTGCTGCCGTTCACCTTCCCGCTGGCCCCGCCGCGGATGCTGACCGGCACCGGCCTGACGGACACCGGCCGGGTCTACGGCCCCTCCGTGTACGGCCCGCCCTCCAGCGACCATCTGTCCAACCAGTTCGCGGCGATGCCCTCGCTGCACTTCGGCTGGGCGCTGATGCTGGCCATCGGCCTGATCGCCGCCACCCGGTCCTCCTGGCGGTGGCTGTGGCTGCTGCACCCGCTGATCACCCTGCTGGTGATCGTGGGCACGGCGAACCACTACTGGCTCGACGCGCTCGTGGCCACGGCCATGCTCGGCCTCGCCCTCGCCGCCATCCATCCGCCCCGGCGCACCGCCACCACGGCGGGACGCGGCACCGGCCTGCCGGTCCCCCGGGAGCCCGCCTTGGCGGGAGCGGGCCGATGAGCGCCGCCGCCCTGGCCGCCCTCGGTCTCTCCCTGGTGTCGGCCGTCGCCTACGCGCTGGCCGCCGTCGCCCAGGAACGCCTGGCCGCGCGCAGCACCGGCACCGGGCTGCTGCGGCTGCTGGGCACCGGCGCCTGGTGGTCGGCGGTCGGGCTGAACGCCGCCGCCGCGCTGCTGCACGTGGTCGCCCTGAAGTACGGCCCGCTGACCGTCGTCCAGCCGCTGGGCGCGCTCACCCTGGTCGCGGCCGTGCCGCTGGGCGCGCGGGCGGCCGGGCGGCGGGTCAGCGCGGTGGAGTGGCGCGGTACGGCGCTCACCCTGCTGGGGCTGGCCGCGCTGCTGGTCGCCGCGTCCGGGCCGGCGCCCTCACGGGTGCTGTCGCTGCCGGCGGCGCTGGTGGTCGCGGGGACGACGGCGGCCGGGATCGGGCTGCTGTGCTGGCCCGGCGCGCGGCCGGGCCTGAGGCACGCGACCGCCTCCGGCTTCGCCTCCGGGGTGGCCTCGGCGCTCACCCAGACGGTGACCGTGGCGGCCACGGACCGCTCGGGTCCGGTGCTGAGCACCGAGGTGATCGTGGGCGCCGTGCTCGTCGCCGCGTTCGCCGTGGGCGGGCTGCTGCTGTCCCAGACCGCCTACCGCGGCGGGCTGGGCGCCCCGCTGGCCGTGGTCACCCTCGCCAACCCGGTCGCCGCCGCGATCATCGGCCTCAGCCTGCTGGGACAGGGGCTGCGGGGCGGGGCCGGCGGGGTGCTGCTGGCGCTGGCCGGTGCCGGGCTGGCCGCCTGGGGCGTGCTGCTGCTCACCCGGGCCGCCCCCGGCCCCGGCGACCCGGCGGACCGGGAACGTCCGATGGCGGACCTGGCACCTCCGGTGGCGGACGAGGAGCATCCGGTGGCGGCCGTACTGGCACTGGAACCGGGCACGGCCACCGCCGAACCGGCCCTCGTCCCGCGGCGGCCCGAGCCGGGCGCGGCCGCGGAGGGACCGGCGCTCGTGCCGCGGCGACCGGAGCAGCCGGGGCATCTCACGGCGCTCTGAGGCGGAAGCGGAATACGGCGGCGGCCGGTGCGCGGGGAGTACCCCGGGCACCGGCCGCACCGCTTCGTGTCCGCTTCCGGCCGGTCAGCCCCAGCCGCGGGAGTCCTGCTTGAGGGCGGTGTCCACGGTCAGCGCCGTCGCCACCACCAGGCTCAGCAGGGGTTCGGGCAGCTGGTAGTGGATCTGCAGGACGTAGTTGTCCGCGGTCGTGAAGAGCGTCTTGGCCAGGCCCTCCCACGTCTTGGTGATCCGGGCGACCTCGTTGTCCGCGTGGTCGACGATCGCGAAGTTCCAGGCCCGCCAGTTCTCCGCCTTGATCGCGCCGACCTGCTGGCCGTTCGCCATCATCGCGAAATTGATCTTGCCGATCATGTTCTTCTGGACGATCTCGCCGATCGGGGAGCCGTCCGGACGGGTCACGATCACCCGGGACTTGAAGATCTTCGCGGGGCGGGTCAGCAGCAGCTGCGGCTGGCCGTGGGCGTCGCGGATCTCCAGCTTGTGGGTCAGGAACTGGTCCAGGCTGGAGACGAAGCGCAGGATCTTGCGCAGGACGCCCTGGCCGACCTGGGTGACCGAGCCGATCTCCCGGCCGCCCTGGTCCATGACCTTGTACTCGTTGGTCAGCTCGATGAGCTTGGCCTTCTGGTTCACGACCAGGACGGGCTCGGTGAAGAGGGTGCCGCCGCCGGCGCCGCCGGCCGTGACACCGGCCTGCTTCTGCACCTGGCGCTGGACCTTGGGGTCGGCGGCGGCAGCCTGCTGCTGCGGGAAAGCGGCCTGCTGGGCCGGGGCCTGCTGCGGCGGAACCTGTCCGGCGGCCTGCTCGGCGGCCGGGTTGGTGTGGTCGGTCCACTGCGTGCCGTCCCAGTAACGGAGCGTGTTCTGCGCTCCGTGCGGGTCCGGGTACCAGCCGGCAGGGGTGTTCGATTGCGTGGTCACCGGGGCACACTACCCTGATGTGACCGGTACCTGACCAGTCCGCACGGAGCGGTGTTCATCGGTCGTTCACCCCGTGGCGATCGCCGGGTCGCTGACGCCGGGCCTGCCGTTCTCCACATGTCCGGCGAACCCGCGCAGGAAGGCCGGGTCGGCGTCCGAGGTCACGGTCAGGTCGTACCAGCGCTTGCTCGCCGCGAGGCTTACGGCCTGCTTCACGGTGGCGCCGGGCCGCACCGTCACCGTGAGCGGGGCGGCGCCGTAACCGTCGGTGACCTTGAGCCGGGCCGTGCCGGAGCCCTTGTTGGTGAACGTCAGCTCGATGCCGTCGCCCGAGTGCCGGGCGGTGACCTCGGGGCCGGCCACCTTGTTGCGGCCCCTGAAGACGCGCAGGAAGCCGTTGGGGCCGTGCACGGTGAGGTCGTAGGTGCCGCCGGAGTACACCGAGTTCCAGGTGTCCGAGAGCGTCTTGCCGGCCTCGGTGGTGTACGTCCAGGGGCCGTCGGTGCGGTTGTCGGACGTGACCAGGAAGGCCGCGCCGGCGCCCGCTCCGGAGGCGAACGTAAGGGTGTACTTGCCGGCCGCCGTGTCCGCCGAACCGTCCACCACCGGGGTGTACTTCAGCGGCCGGGTGGGCCGGCTGCCGGGTTCCTGCCGGGGCAGCGAGCCCTGGGCCGGCGGCTTGGGCACGTAGTCCGGGTGCCGGTTGCCGTCCGGCGGCCGGTAGCCGGCCGTGGAGGGCAGCGCCACCGGCGCGGTGTCCTGGCGGGAGAAGTCGAAGGCGCTCGTCAGGTCGCCGCATACGGCGCGGCGCCAGGGCGAGATGTTGGGTTCCTGGACGCCGAAGCGGCGTTCGATGAACCGGATGATCGAGGTGTGGTCGAAGGTCTCGGAGCAGACGTAGCCGCCCTTGCTCCACGGGGAGACGACCAGCATCGGCACCCGCTGTCCGAGCCCGTAGGGGCCGGCGACATGGCCGCTGTCGCCCTTGAACACGTCGAGCGCGGGGTCGACCGTCGACTTGCCCTGGGCGGTGGAGGCCGGCGGGTAGGGCGGGATGACGTGGTCGAAGAAGCCGTCGTTCTCGTCGTAGGTGATGAACAGCGCGGTCTTCCCCCATACGTCGGGGTCGGCGGTGAGCGCGTCCAGGACCTGGGAGACGTACCAGGCGCCGTAGTTCGCGGGCCAGTTGGGGTGTTCGGTGAACGCCTCGGGGGCGACGATCCAGGAGACCTGGGGCAGCGTGCCCGCCTGGACGTCCGCCTTCAGCCGGTCGAAGAAGCCCTCGCCCTTGCGGGCGTCGGTGCCGGTGCGGGCCTTGTCGTAGAGCGGGGTCCCGGGCTGGGCGGTGCGGTACTGGTTGAAGTAGAGCAGCGAGTTGTCGCCGTAGTTGCCGCGGTAGGCGTCGTTGATCCAGCCCCAGGAGCCGCTGGCGTCCAGGCCGTCGCCGATGTCCTGGTAGATCTTCCAGGAGACCCCGGCCCGCTCCAGGCGCTCGGGGTAGGTCGTCCAGCCGTAGCCCTTCTCCTCGTTGCCGAGGACCGGGCCGCCGCCCTTGCCGTCGTTGCCGGTGTAGCCCGTCCACATGTAGTAGCGGTTGGGGTCGGTGGAGCCGATGAACGAGCAGTGGTAGGCATCGCAGACGGTGAAGGCGTCCGCGAGCGCGTAGTGGAACGGGATGTCGTCGCGCGTCAGGTACGCCATCGTCGTCGCGGACTTGGCGGGCACCCACTTGTCGTACTTGCCGCCGTTGAACGCGGCGTGCCCGTCGTTCCAGCCGTGCGGGAGGTCCTGGATGAAGGCCAGGCCCAGGTCGTCGGCGTCGGGGTGGAAGGGCAGGATGTCCTTGGTGCCGTCGGACTGCTTCCAGACGGACCTGCCGTTCTGGGTGACCGGGCGGGGGTCGCCGAAGCCGCGTACTCCGCGCAGGGAGCCGAAGTAGTGGTCGAAGGAACGGTTCTCCTGCATCAGGACGACGATGTGCTCCACATCGTCCACCGAGCCGGTGCGGTAGCGGGCGGGCAGGGCCGCCGCGCGCTGGATGCTGCCGGCCAGCGCCGTGAACGCCGTGGTGGCGCCCGCGAGCTGGAGGAAGCGCCGCCGGTTGACTTCGGGCATGGGTGAGGGTCCTCTCATCCTGACGTACACCATTGCCGCCAGATGACGGAATGTGCGCGGAGCGAGTGTTCCAAGAGCAGCAAACGTCAGGGAAGGGTGCGGTGGCACGGATGTGAACTCATCGCTACAGGAGGTGTGCGAAACCCGTCGGCCGGGGATGGTCGCGATCATGACAGGCAAGCAGAGGACGGGACAGATGCGGGCGGGACGGTCCGTACGACAGCTTGTTGCCGCTTCCGTGGGCAACGCCGTGGAATGGTACGACTGGTACGCCTACACGTTTCTCGCCACCTACATCGCCGCCGCGGTCTTCCCCAAGGGCACCGGCAACTCCCTGGTGCCGCTGCTGTCGACGTTCGCCGTGTTCGCGGTCGGCTTCTTCATGCGGCCCGTGGGCGGGCTGCTCATGGGCGCGGTCGCCGACCGGCACGGCCGGCGGGCCGCCCTCACCGTCACCATCCTGCTGATGGGCGGCAGCAGTCTGCTGGTGGGCCTGACCCCCACCTACGCCTCGGCGGGCCTCGCCGCCCCGGTGGTGCTGGTCGCCGCCCGGCTGCTCCAAGGGCTGTCGGTGGGCGGCGAGTTCGCGGCCTCGACCACCTTCCTGGTGGAGTCGGCGGGGCCGGGCCGGCGCGGGCTGTTCTCCAGCTTCCAGTACGTCTCGACGACCGCCGGCCAGCTGGTCGCGTCCGGCATCGCCACCCTGCTCGTGAACACGCTCGCCGAACCCTCGATGGACGGCTGGGGCTGGCGGGTGCCGTTCTGGCTCGGCGGGGCGTTCAGCCTGGTCGGCTTCTGGATCCGGCGCGGCGCCGCGGAGACCCGCAGCGCCGCACAGCGGCAGGCGCCGCGGCCGGGCCTGTTCGAGGCGCTGCGCCGCCATCCGCGCCAGTCCCTGCTCATCGCCGGCATCACCGCGGGCGGCACCATCGCCTACTACACCTGGACGTCGTACCTGCCGACGTACGCCGAACTCAACGCGGGCGTCACGAAGTCGGACGCGCTGCTCGCGAGCACGGTCTCGCTGGCCTTCTTCGCCCTGCTCCAGCCGCTCGGCGGGCTGCTGTCCGACCGGATCGGGCGCCGGCCGCTGCTGCTCGGCTTCGGGGTGGGCTTCGCCGTGCTGTGCGTGCCGCTGCTGCACGCGCTGCGCGACTCCTTCGCCGTACTGCTGCTGGTGCAATGCGCGGGCATGGTCCTGCTGACCGGGTTCACGTCCGTCAGCGCGGCCGTCAACGCCGAGGTGTTCCCGCCCCGGGTGCGCGCGGCCGGCATCGGCTTCCCGTACTCCCTCACCGTGGCACTGTTCGGCGGCACGGCCCCCTACGTCGGCACGCTGTTCAAGGACCTGGGCCACTCCGGGCTCTTCCCCTGGTACGTCGCCGCGCTGTGCCTGCTGTCCTCCCTGGTGTACCTGCGGCTGCCGGAGACGGCCCACCGGGAACTGGAGCGCTGACGCGGGAGCCACGCCCCGGCGGCCGGGCGGCCGGACGCGGGCGGCGCAGGCCGGTGCCGCCGGGCAGGGACACGGTCGCGGTGTTGCCGGTGGCCGGGTCGAAGCGGTGGCCCTGGGCGCCGGCCATGGTCGTGCGGGCCGTGCCGCCGGTGCTGCCGAGCACCGTGACGGTCCGGGTGCGCGCGCCCCAGGCTGCGGACGGCGGCAGCCGCTCGCGTAAGTGCGCCGGGACGCGGACATGGCCGGAGGACGGGGCGTGCTTACCCCGGGGCGGGGGCGGTTCGAGTCCGGCGTCCGGCGGGCCGTCAGACCTCGGGGGCCGGGACCGCCGTGAGGTGGGAGGCGGCGCCCCGGGCCCGGCGGGGACGGCGGGCCGGCGCGGCGGGACGGCGGGACTCCCGCAGCACCATCGTCAGACGCCGGTAGCCCAGCTCCCGCAGCGCCTGCGGCGCCTCCTCCACGATGCGGCACTCGGTGCGCCCGTGGCGCGGGTCCGGGTGGTGCAGGAGCCGTACGGCGCCGTCGAGCCGGGTCGCGGCCTCGCCGACGGCGCGGATCCAGTGCGGCAGGCCGTGCCGGTAGGCGGCCTCCATGATCGGATCCTGGGCGATCTCCCGGCGCACGGCCTGGAGTTCCTGGTCGTGGCCGTAGGACTCCAGCGCGGTGCGCAGCTGGGCCAGCATCGGCAGGCACCAGGCCGGCTCGTGCTCGCCGAGGATCTCGCCCGCGTCCGGGTGGAACAGCACGAACCGCAGGAAGTTCTCCCCCGGCATGGCCGTCGGATGCGGGCGCACACCGCCGAACAGCGCCTCGAACGCCCGGTTCGCCATGACCACGTTCCACTGGTGGTCGACGACCAGGGACGGGCACGACATGTACTCCAGCAGCGCCCCGTAGTCCTGGAGGTACGCCTGGGTGTCGCAAGTGTCGGGGACGGGCCGCGGTGCCGACCGCTGCCCTCCTGCCTGATGTGCCATCGGGAGGTCACCCCTCTTGCCTCTGCGGCCTTTCACGCGGCGATGCGATCCTGCTGCCCAGGCAAGAGTCATGTCAACTATCGTGGCATTTCATGCCGGTTGACGGCTGAAATTCGCCACAGTTGTGGCGACACCTGGATGTGGGTTCCGGACACCGGCTAGTCTCCGGGAAGTTCACGGCGACCGCTCGTGAGAAGCACGGACGCATCTGAAGCCCTCTTTAGAGACGTAGGAGTTCTGTCGGTGACGGATGGCTACGAGGATCCGGGCGCCTCGGCGACCGCCCAGCTGCCGGCCGTCGTCGCCCGCGTCACCGCGCTCGCCGACCGCCTCGGCGTCCCGCACGCCGAGGTCTTCGACGTCGGGCGGCTCTCCATCGCCTGCGGGGTGCCCGAGCCGGTGGTCAGGGCCCTGCTCAGCGGCCGGCCGGCGGGCGAGCCGGACGTCCAGGCCCGTTTCCTGCAGCGCCTCGACCTGCTGCGCCGCACCCGGCTGAAGCCGGGCGGACGCCGGTACACCCAGCAGGAGATCGCCGACGGCGCGGGCATGTCCCGGCAGCAGGCCGGCGCCCTCATCAACGGCGACCGGCGGCCCACCATGGAGCACTGCGACGCGTTGCAGCGCTTCTTCCGGGTGCACGCGGGCTTCCTCACCGCGGAGGACCCCGAGGCGCTGGCGGGCGCGTTGCAGCGCGTCGAGCAGGAGCTGCTGCAGAAGCTCGCGGACCGGGAGCGGGCCGACGTCGAGGCCGCGGAGGATCCGCTGGAGCGGCTGCTCCAGGACCACGGGGTGCGCGGAATCGCCTGGCGGGCCGCGCAGTTGCCCACCGACCAGCACCGGGACAAGGTCGCGGAGTGGCTGGACATGCTCCTGGAGAGCGTGAAGCGGCCCGAGTCGTAAACGGCGGCCCTGGGGCCGCCGCGCCGGTGACGGGCCGTACGGCGCGCCCGGGGACGGCCGTTTCCCCCGCGCGCCTGCGCTGAGCGGGCGAACGCGGGCCGAGCCGGACGGGATTGTCAGTGGCGGGCGGCAAGCTGGGGGTGTGCGCCGCAGGACGCGGTGCACGGCGCCGCAGGGCGCGTGACCGTGACGCCTACCCGGGGAGAGCCGACCGATGCCCACCGCCGTACTGACCGATCGTGAGCGCACCGCCGTCCAGGCGTATCTGCGGCTGCTCCACACCGTGCGCGCCGCCCTCGACGGACCGGCGGACGGGGGCCGGCCCGCCGTCGTCCCGCCCACGGTCCTCGCCGAGGCCGAGCGGGCGCTGGCCCACGCGGGACTGGCGGGCAACGAGGCGGAGTTCTTCCGCCTGCTGCGCCACTGGTACCCACCCGCCTGACGGCCCGGCGCGGGGCGGGGCGGGGCACGGGCTGTTGCCTCCAGGGGACGGCGGACGGGGACCGTACGGTGCGCGAGGCACGGACCGCGGGGGCGCGGGGCGCGGGCCGTGGGGGGGCGGGGGGCGGGCCGTGGGGGGGCGGGGGGCGGGGCCGTGCGGTACGCGAGACACCGGTCGTCGGGAACGCCGGGACCGTGCGGCAGCGAAGCACGGCCGTCGGGAACGCCGGGACCGTGCGGCAGCGAAGCACGGCCGTCGGGAACGCCGGGACCGTGCGGTGCGCGCGGTGCCGGCCGTCAGGGGCTCGGCGCCGGGGACGCGTGCGGTATGACGACGGACGTCGCCACCACTCCGTTTCCGACGATCCAGCGACCCTCGAAGGTCTGGAGGCGCCGGCCGCCGACCAGGGGGCCGGGCACGAGGAGTTCGGCGCGCAGGGTGCCGAACGGCTCGCCGCCGGTGTCCGGGTGCAGGGTGATGTCGGCCTCGGAGAAGTCCAGCCACTTGCGGGTCAGCGGGAACCACGCCTTGTAGACGGACTCCTTGGCGCTGAACAGGAGCCGGTCCCAGTGCACGGTGGGCCGGCGCAGGGCCAGTTCGGCGAGGCGCGTGGACTCGGCGGGCAGGAACACGGAGTCGCCGACGCCCTCCGGGAGCGGCCCGTGCGGCTCTGCGTCGATACCGAGGGAGACGAGGTCGGTGGCGCGGACCAGCGCGGCGGCGCAGTAGCCGTCGCAGTGGGTCATGCTGCCGACCAGCCCGTCCGGCCACAGCGGGGCGCCCCGCTCGCCGCTGAGCACGGCCCGCGGCGGCACGCCGAGCTTCTCCATGGCGCGCCGGGCGCAGCCGCGCACGGCGGCGAACTCACGGCGCCGCTTGGCCACCGCGCGCACGACGAGCGCCTCCTCCGCCGGGTAGAGCGGGGTCTCCCACAGCGGGTCGTCAGTGTGCGCCTCCACGGCCACGACCGACTCCGGGAGCAGCTCCTCGATCACCTGCTTCGACCTCCATCGGCAGGATGCGGCGCAGCCTTCCCGGCGATTCCGAGCGCTTGCGCCATTCGCGGGGGTAACCCACGGAGACCTCCATGAAGCGGACTCCGTCGTGCCAGGTGGTGCGGGGGATGTGCAGATGGCCGTAGACCATGGTGGCGACCCGGAACCGGCGGTGCCAGTCGGCGGTCAGCCCGGTGCCGCACCACATGGCGAACTCGGGGTGCCAGAGGATCTCGGTGGGGTGCCGGTCCAGCGGGTAGTGGTTGGCCAGCACGGTCGGGAGGTCCTCGGGCAGCTCGGCCAGCCGGCGCTCGGTCTCGGCAACCCGGGCCCGGCACCACGCCTCACGGGTCGGGTAGGGGTCGGGGTGCAGCAGGTACTCGTCGTTGCAGACGATGCCCGTGCCCTCCGCGTAGGCCAGGCCCTCCGCCTTGGTGGCGCAGCCGGCCGGCAGGAACGAGTAGTCGTACAGCAGGAACAGCGGGGCCACGACGGCCGGGCCGCCGGCGCCGCGCCACACGGGGTAGGGGTCCTCGGGGGTGACGACGCCCAGTTCCCGGCAGACCTCGACCAGGTGTTCGTAGCGGGCGACGCCGCGCAGGGTGACCTCATCCCTGGGGTGGGTCCACAGCTCGTGGTTGCCGGGCGCCCACAGCACCTTGCGGAAGCGGCGCGCGAGCGTGCCGAGGGCCCAGCGGATGTCGGCCACGGTCTCCGCGACGTCGCCGGCCACGATCAGCCAGTCCTCGTCGCTCTCGGGTCGCATGCCCTCCACGAGGGCGCGGTTGTCCGGATAGCCGATGTGCAGGTCGCTGATGGCGAGCAGTTGTCCGGCACCGGCCGTCGACTCCACCCCGCGCACCCCTTTCCGATCATCCGAT